>JBDTRM010000081.1:0-23178 GCA_039931675.1 Bacteroidia bacterium
TACATATATCCTGACAGTGATCGCATTCAGAAGCTGCGTAAAAATATTATTGAGTTGGTATTGACAGACCATCCTCTTGATTGCCTCACTTGCGAAGTGAACAACAATTGCGAATTGCAAACAGTTGCTGCGCGTGTTGGTATTCGCGATGTACGTTATCCCGAAGGAAAAAATCATCTGCATAAAAAGTTAGAAAAAGATCACAGTCATCCTTACATGACTTCCGATTTTTCAAAGTGCATCAATTGTTTCCGTTGTGTGCGTGCGTGTGATGAAGTGCAGGGGCAATTTGTATTGAGCATGGCAGGGCGCGGTTTCGATAGTCACATTGTAAAAGGCGCTGAAGTTAGTTTTAATGAAAGCGATTGTGTGAGCTGCGGTGCATGTGCGCAGGCTTGTCCTACATCAGCGATAAGCGATGTATTTGAATCGAAGTCAATTGTGTTTGATAAAAAAGTGCGCACCGTTTGTACATATTGCGGTGTCGGTTGCAATCTTGATGTTGCAGTGCGTGCCGGTAAAATAAAATCAATCCAGGCTCCTTTTGAAGCGGCCGCTAACGGTGGACATACTTGCCTGAAAGGTCGTTATGCATTTTCGTTTTACAATCATGCTGATCGCATTCGCACACCGCTTATTAAAAAAGATGGAGAGTTTGTTGAAGCAACATGGGATGCGGCTTACGACTTCATAGCAAACAAACTCACCGATATAAAAAACACCTATGGTGCAGATTCCATTGGAGGAATTTCTTCGGCACGTTGTACCAACGAAGAAAATTATATCATGCAAAAGTTTATTCGTGCAGTTATTGGTACCAATAATATTGATAGCTGTGCGCGTGTATGTCACTCTCCAACTGCACTTGGTATGCAACGCACTTTTGGTACAGGCGCTGCAACTAATTCTGTAGTTGATTTAAATTATACCGATTGCATGATGGTGATTGGCGCTAACCCTACAGATGCACATCCCGTTACAGGAGCCAAGATGAAACAGGTTGCGATGAAAGGCAAAACTTTAATCATCATTGATCCGCGCAAAACTGAATTGGTGAAGTATGCACAATATCATTTGCAGTTGAAGCCCGGCACTAACGTGGCATTACTTAACATGATGTTGTATTACATCATCAAAGAAAATTTAGAAGACAAAAGTTTTATTGCTGCGCGAACTGAAGGTTATGATGAGTTCAAACAAAGCATTTTGAAGTTGAATATGGATGAGTTGCAGGATATAACTGGAGTTGATAAAGATCTGGTTCGTGAAGCAGCTATTGCTTATGCAAGCGCGCCTAATGCAATGTCGTTTCATGGTTTGGGTGTCACAGAACACTCACAGGGAACCTATACGGTAATGTTGATTGCCGACCTTGCAATGATAACTGGTAACATAGGCAGGCGTGGTGTTGGAGTGAATCCGTTGCGCGGACAAAACAATGTGCAGGGCGCAGCCGATATGGGTTGCCAGCCGCATCAGGGTGCGGGTTATTATGATGTAACAATGCCTGAGTATCATAAAAAGTATGAAGAGTTTTATCATGCAAAACTTCCAAGCTATGTGGGATTAAAAATTCCACAGATGTATGATGCTATGCTTAAAGATAAATTTAAAGCGCTTTGGGTAGTTGGTGAAGACATGGCACAAACCGATCCAAATACGCATCATGTTGTAGCGGCACTTAAAAAACTTGACCTGTTTATTGTTCAGGAATTATTTATGACTGAAACTTCAAAGCTTGCTCATGTGATTCTTCCCGGTGCATCGTTCCTTGAAAAGAGCGGAACTTTTACAAATGGCGAGCGCAGAATTCAGCGCGTTAACCAGGTAGTAGAGCCTATAGAAGGAACCAAACAAGACGGACAAATTATAGTGGACATTATGAACCGCATGGGATATCCGCAAGCTGATTACGATCCGAAAACGATGCTTGAAGAAATTTCGCAAATCGTTCCATTCTTTGCAGGTGTTAAGTGGGATGAGCTTGGAGATAATGGGAAACAGTGGCCTGTACTTCCTGACGGAAGCGATACCGAAATTTTGCATTTGGAAACTTTCAAACGCGGGCTTGGAAAATTTGTTTATAACGATTGGCGCGAGAGTGAAGAATTAGTTCAGAACAAAAAAGAATTTCCATACATCATTACCACCAACCGCGAATTAGAACATTACAACTGCGGCACCATGACACGCAGAACCGGCAATGCAGAAATACTTACCGAAGATGTGTTGCTGATAAATGCAGAAGATGCAGCCAAACATTTTATTAAAGATGGCGAAATGGTTTGCGTAGAATCAGCGCGTGGCAAGGTTGACATCAAAGCAAAAATTACTGACGAAGTAAAACCCGGAATTCTTTCATCAACATTCCACTTCCCTGATAATTTGCTCAACAACATCACTTCAAGCATAAGCGACAGCGAAGCCATGTGCCCGGAGTATAAGGTGGTTGCTTGTAATATCAGGAAGAGTAAGGGGAAGTATAGGAACGAGTTAGTTTGAGGTTTGTAGTTTTTGGTTTTAGTTAACTGGTTTGTGGTTTTGGTTACGAGGAACAGGCAATTTCCCTTTGGGTAACGTCATTGCGAGGAACGAAGCAATCTGTTGTTGGTTTACAATTTGATTGACGAGATTAAAAATATTGAATTTTAAATTATGGTAATTGAAATAAAAAAGCCGTTTACGAAAAAGAAGTTGCTTGATGCAAAGAAAAAATTATTGTCTGCAACCAAAGGTTTTGATGCAAAGAAACATGGAGGCAAATTGAAAAATGTTTTTGGTGATGCGTTGAAATATCAAAAGGAGTTAAGAACCTAAAAATGGTGAGCTTGAATTTTTAATTTCAAAATACAATGAATTCCATAAAACAAAGTGATATTATTTCTGAACCGGTTGCACTTGATGCATGGGCAAAAAACAGGATGGTTTATATTCAACTTACTGATGGCAGGGTAATAGGTTTTCCTGCTGCACGATTTAAATTGCTGAAAGACGCAAGCGATGAACAACTTGCCAAAGTTGAAATAAGATTAAACGGATATGCTTTGCGTTGGGAGGAGTTAGACGAAGACATTACAGTTAAAGGAATTATACTTGGTAATTTTCAATTGAAACCTGAATGATTTTTATTTTATCAATTAACCTCCTCACCAAAAAATGAAAAACCATTTACTCTATACCATTATCTTTTTGTTTTTATGCAGTGGTGCTTTTGCGCAGGTAGGGATGTGGACCTGGATAAGCGGAACCAATATTGCAACCGGTGGACCAGTATTCGGAACACAAGGTGTACCAGGCCCGTTAAATCATCCTGCAGGATTATACGAAGCTTGTGAATGGACAGATCAGCAAGGCAATTTCTGGCTGTTTGGAGGGCAACTATGGCAATATAACGATTTATGGAAGTATGATCCCTCTGTTAATCAATGGACTTGGGTTAAGGGTACCGGGTCAATGTTTTCAACGGGTAATTATGGAATAAAAGGAGTTTCTGCGTTGAGCAACCAGCCCCCGGGGCGGGCTTACGGAGCGCTTACCTGGGTTGATACGACCGGAGATTTATGGATGTATGGCGGTGCAATTGGTCCCAACGAAAGTAATGACCTTTGGAGGTATAACATTGCTTCGAATATTTGGACTTGGATGAATGGCGATTCTGTTACGGGACAACCTCCTGTTTACGGAACTCTAGGAATGCCGGGTCCAAACAACACACCAGGTGCGAGAGCGGAAACTAGTGTAACATGGGTTGACAGCAATAATAATTTCTGGCTCTTTGGCGGAATTGGCGGATTCGGACATTTTAATGATCTGTGGAAATATGATCCATCTGTTAATCAATGGACTTGGATGAAGGGAGCAAATTTCGGCAACCAGGCAGGTATTTATGGAATAATGGGAGTGCCTGATACAGCTAATGTTCCCGGAGCACGTATGGCATATAGTCACTGGAAAGACAGTGCAGGGAATTTCTGGCTTTTTGGCGGTTCTAACAACGCTACAAGCCTTAAGCTTAGCGATATGTGGATGTACAACATATCAACTAATTTATGGACATGGATGAACGGACCTTCAACTCCAAACGATACAGGACATTATGGTATTCAATGTATCCCTCAATCCTTAAATCTCCCCTGTAACCGATTTGAAACAAGAGCCTGCTGGACAGACACATCCGGAAATTTTTGGATGTATGGTGGCGAGGATCACAATTTTATATTAAGGGGTGATTTGTGGATGTTTAATCCTGATTCATTGCAATGGACTTTTGCTTCTGGAGATACAATTGCAAACCCTGCTCCTGTTTACGGAACAAAGGGTGTAGCAGCACCGTTAAATAAACCGGGAGGGAGATGCGGAGCATTAGGTTGGTACAATTCAATCAACAATTCTCTTTATATGTACGGAGGAGTAGGTAGCGGCAGTGCTTATTATGGTGATATGTGGCGTTATCAGATTGATCCCAATTGTCCGCCAAATCAAAATTCTTTGCCTACGGTAAATATATCAAGCACGGACACCACCTTCTGCGAAAAGCAATGCATCAACTTTTTTGATCTCTCTACAAACAATCCAACATCATGGCAATGGTTTTTTCCCGGTTCAGATAGTTTAACAAGCACACTTCAAAACCCTACTAACATTTGTTACAATAGTTACGGTATCTTTGATGTTACTCTTATTGCATGCAATGCTGCGGGCTGTGATACTTTGCATCTAACCAATTTTATTACTTGCTATCAAAATCCAACCGACAGCATTTATCAATCAAACGATACTTTGTTTTCATTGCCTGCTTATGCTTATCAATGGTATGAAGTAACAAATGGAATTATTGCAGGAGCAACCAATCAATATTTTGTGCCACAGCAGGCGGGAAGTTACTATTGTGTTGTAACAGATTCAATTGGTTGCGCTGGAAGTTCAGGCACTATTGTAATAACTGCGACAAACCAAATTTCCAATTTCCAATTTCCAATTTCAATTTTTCCCAATCCTAATGATGGAAGTTTTGAAATTGTTTTGAATGATGCATTGCAGATAAAAAATTATGAGTTGAAAGTTTATGATGCATTTGGAAGAATAGTATTTAGTTCTAAACCTGAACAGATTGCTTCGTTCCTCGCAATGACGGGCACCATGAATGTCAAACTAAATTTAGAGAACGGAATTTATTTAGTTGAAGTGATTAAACCCGGAAAAATATTCAGACAAAAAATGATTGTGCAAAATTAATTTCATGCAAAAAAAATAATTATGAAAAAATCAATGCTCTTAATTTGCTTAGTCATTCAATCCTTTATGGTGGCTGCACAAAACGTTGTTCCTAACAATGGATTTGAAACCTATTCGGCTTTGCCTTCAGGACCTGGCAGTTATGCTTTAGCAACCGGCTGGACAAATTGTAATGGTGGAGGAAGCCCTGATTATTTTCATATAAACGGGAGCGGAATAGTACAATTGCCGAATTGTTTTCTCGGAACTGTTTATCCCTTATCCGGAGATGCGGTGATGGGATTTTGTCTTTACTATCCAACCGGTAGTACCAATTTCAGAGAATATCTTTCTATACCCCTGACCACTGCATTAACTCCGGGGAATACTTACAATGTTTCATTTCATATTACAAATGGCATTAGAAGTGGCCAATATGGTGGTTATGGAATTGACCAGGTGAGTGCATGCTTCTCAACCGGGGCGCTAACCCAGCCTGGAACAGGAGTAATTAATGTTGTTCCGCAAATTACAGTTCCCGGAATTTTGTATGATAGCCTATGGCAATACATCACTTTGCAATTTACAGCAACTGCTGCTTTTGATCAGGTTACTTTTGGAAATTTCAAAGACGATGCAAACACAAATGCAACTTTGTTTTTCTCAACTGGCAGTGACCCTGCATATTATTTTTTGGACGATGTTTCTGTACAATTAGCAAGCGCACTTTTTTTTAATACCTGTGTTGGCGATTCAACGGTTTTCCAAAATATCACTTCGCCTTCAACCATTGCAACATCATGGGATTTTGGTGATCCCTCATCGGGACTAAACAATTTTGCTTACAGCACTAATGCAACTCATTATTTTACAGCCGCAGGAACATACAATGTAACCACTATAAATTATCAGCTAAGCGGAATCAATGATACTTTGCATACAACCGTTGTTATTAATCCAATGCCATCAATCAATTTGGGTAATGACACTTTGATGTGCATTGGTGATTCAATAATACTTGATGCAGGTGCAGGATTTACAGGGTATATATGGAGTGATAGTTCAACCAATCAAACAATTACAGTTTTGTCACAGGGAATTTATACTGTTGAAATAACAGATGGCGGATGCACCGCAACTGATACAATAATTATTTCAACGCAATTGTGTTCAACACCTGTTGTTGCATTGGCAAGTAGTGATACAAATTTCTGCGAAAATCAATGCATCAACTTTTTTGATTTATCCACAAACAATCCAATATCATGGCAATGGTTTTTTCCGGGTGCCGATAGTTCGACAAGCTCACTACAGAATCCAACCAACATTTGTTATAACAGTTCAGGCAATTTTGATGTTACATTAATTGCATGTAATGCCCTCGGTTGCGATACTTTGACGTTTACTAATTTTATTCATGCCGATGCAGTGCCTTCCATCTATTTAGGAAACGATACGCTGATGTGCATTGGTGATTCGTTAGTGCTCGATGCAGGTGCAGGATTTACCGCATATTTATGGAGTGATAATTCAACCAATCAAACGCTTACAATTTCGTCACAGGGAATTTATACTGTCGAAATAACTTCGGGTGCATGCTCGGCAACTGATACAATAATTATTTCAACTCAACTGTGTGCAGCACCTTTTGTTTCATTGGCAAGTTCCGATACCAACTTCTGTGAGAAGCAATGCATCAGTTTTTATGATCTCTCTACCAACAATCCAACCTCATGGCAGTGGCTTTTTCCAGGCTCAGATAGTTTAACAAGCACGCTTCAAAACCCTACAAATATATGTTACAATAGTTACGGCAGCTTTGATGTTACTCTTATCGCTTGTAATACCAATGGTTGTGATACATTAAGTCTTCCAAACTTTATAACTGAATATCAAAGTCCTGTTGACAGCATTTATCAATCAAACGATACTTTATTTTCACTGCTTGCATATTCTTATCAATGGTATGAAGTAACAAATGGAATTATTGCAGGAGCAACTAATCAATATTTTGTTCCGCAGCAGGCAGGAAGTTATTATTGCATTATTACTGATTCAATCGGTTGTGCGGGCAGTTCAGGGACAATTGTTATAACAGCGACAAGCCAAATTTCAAATTTCTATTTTCCAATTTCAATTTATCCAAATCCATTTGATAATAATATCACTATTATATTTCAAAAACAAAACATCAGCAAAGCATCAATAACAATTAAAAATGTTTTAGGGCAAAATGTTTATAGCAGGATTAGTCCCCCTTCAGGGGTTAGGGGTTCCTCGGGCAACAATTCTCTCGAAATAGATTTATTATTTCTTCCTAAAGGAATTTATTTGCTTGATGTGATGATGGATGATACACGATGTATAAGAAAAATTGTGAAGGATTGAAACGCTAAATAGTTTGCTAACGAAATATACTGCACTCACGTTTTTAATTTAGTAGTTTAGATGCTTCTATTCATTCACGAAAAATGAAAAACTATTTACTTCATATCATTATCTTTTTGCTTTTATTCGGTGATGCTTTTGCACAAAAACAGGCATGGCATTGGTATTTCGGAGTGAATGCAGGAGTTGAATTTAACACGGGTTCTCCTGTTGCTGTTACTAACGGTGCCATGAATACTTATGAAGGCAATGCAACAATTTCAGACAGCAGTGGCAATTTGTTGTTTTATACTAATGGAGTAAATGTTTATGATGCCAACCATACACAGATGCCAAATGGCTTTGGTTTATACGGAAATTCTTCGGCAACTCAAAGCGCTGTTATTGTAATGAAACCTGGCAGCGATAGTTTGTACTATATTTTTACAGTGGATTACAATCATGATGGATTGGCAGCAGGAGATGGATTAAATTACACAATAGTTGATATGAGTTTAAATTCAGGGTTGGGAGATGTTGCGATTAAAAACATCGCTGTGCGTGCCCATGTTTATGAAAAACTAACTGCTGTGAAACATGGTAATAACAACGATTACTGGATACTGATTAACGATTGGTTTGCTGATGATATATATGCATACCTGCTTGATTCATCAGGATTAAACATGACGCCTGTTGCAAGCAATGCAGGTCCGTTTCATGGTTTTGATGCGGGAAAATCAGCAGGTTATCTTAAAGCAAACAGGCAAGGAAATAAAATTGCTTTGGCGATGTGGCAAAAGAACTCTTATGATATATGTGACTTTGATAACCTCACCGGAATTGCTTCTAACCATATTATAATTCAATCTCCTGATATGGTATGGACTATGGGTGTTGAATTTTCGCCTGACGGATCAAAACTATACGGAACCAAATTGGATCCACCGAGCAAGCTATTTCAATTTGATTTGACTGCCGGTTCTCCTGTAGCCATTTTAAGCAGCAGGGTTACAATCGCTACTAATCCTAATCTTTACTATTACTGCGCATTGCAGGTAGCGCCTGATAAGAAAATTTACTGTTCGCTTCGCTATGATAATTATTTAGCGGTAATCAATCAACCTGATTCAGCAGGCAGCAGTTGCAATTTTGTAAACAACGGTCTTTATCTCTCAGGCAAACAAGGCACATTAGGACTTCCGAATTTTACACCTGATTATGTTTTTTCATTAAGTACTGCTCCGGTTATTTCATTGGCAAGTTCAGATACTTCTTTCTGCGAAAAACAATGTCTCAATTTTTATGATCTCTCCACAAACAATCCAACTTCATGGCAATGGTTTTTTCCAGGTTCAGATAGTTTAACAAGCTCACTTCAAAACCCGACTAATATATGTTACAATAGTTACGGTAGCTTTGATGTTACTCTCATCGCGTGCAATGCTGCTGGTTGTGATACATTAATTCTTCAAAACTATATAACAGAATATCAAAGTCCTGTTGACAGTATTTATCAGTCGAATGATACATTGTACTCACTACCTGCATACACCTATCAATGGTATGAAGTAACAAATGGAATTATTGCAGGAGCAACAAATCAATATTTCGTTCCGCAACAGGCAGGAAGCTATTACTGCATCATATCTGATTCAATTGGATGTAATGCCAGTTCAAGCACAATAATTATAACAGCGACAAACCAAATTTCTAATTTCAATTTTCCAATTTCAATTTCTCCTAATCCTTTCAACTCAACCATATCAATCACTTTTCAAAACCAAAACATCAGCAAAGCATCACTAACTATTAAAAATGTTTTGGGGCAAAATGTTTATAGTAGGATCTGTCCCCCTTCAGGGGTTAGGGGTTCTTCGGGCAACGGTTCTCTCGAAATTGATTTATCTTTTCTCCCAAAAGGAATTTATTTGCTTGATCTGATGATGGATGATGCACAATGCATCAGAAAAATTGTTAAGGATTAAACTGAAGAATAAAATTCAATACTCACAACAAAAACACTCCGTGCCATCTTTGGCAACGGAGTTTCTACACGAACTAAATAATTTTTTAAAATGCTTTGAAAACGAGTTTTATATTATAAATCCATTAATTCTTTTTTGTTGGACTACCAATAAAAAACCTAACCGCCAATTTGTATCATGCTTCTGTTCTCCATTTTTTCAGGATCAGTTTGTCCGCCCAGCATTTCTTTTTTCTGCATCAGGCAGGTTTTAATTATCGGTACAATGTCCTCACTGTTGCGATAAGGGGTAAGCAAATCTGCTTCGCCTTTTGAAAACAAGCAGTTTTTCATTTTACCATCTGCCGTTAATCGTAAGCGGTTGCAATCTCCGCAAAAAGGTGTGGTCATTGTTGTGATAAAAGCAAAGGTTCCTTCAAAGCCGGGCACTTTATATTTTTTTGAAGTGCTGTGTTGTTTGTCTGTTAATTTTTCAATTGTAAAAGATGATTGAACTTTACCAAGCATTTCCCGGTAAGTGAAAAGTTTTCCTTCGCTCCAGGCATTTCCCGCAAAGGGCATAAATTCAATAAAGCGTATATGGACAGGGAGATGCTGAGTAAGTTTTACAAAGTCAACAACTTCATCTTCGTTTACATTTTTCATTACCACCATATTCACCTTTACGTGAAACCCTTCGTTAATCAGCAAATGAATATTGCCCAATACCTGTTTAAAATAATCACGATGTGTAATTTCTTTAAACCTGCTTTCATGCAATGAATCAAAACTTACATTAACAGATTTTAACCTTGCTTTTTTAAAAGTGTCAATGTGCTTATCAATATAAACTCCATTGGTAGTGATGCATAGTTCAACAGGAAATTCAGAAAGTCTTTCGATGATATATGCAACATCATTTCGCACTAATGGCTCGCCACCTGTAAGCCTTATTTTTTTTACACCATGTTGAATAAACTTGCTTGCTATCCCAATAATTTCATCAGCAGTCATTAATTTATTGTTAGCGAAAAATTTCATGTCCTCATCGGGCATGCAATAGTTACAACGGAAATTGCACTTATCAATCAAAGCAATGCGCAGATAATCATGCACCCTTTGAAATGAATCTTTCAAAGGCTGTTTTGTTTCAATTTTATCTGCGGTTAAAATCATTGTGAAGCTTTTATATTTTATTAAGGGTGTAAAGTTAATAGAGATTATTGTTTTGTCACTCAATCAAGTTTTATTGCTATTCATTATCTAAAGTTTTACCCTAATGTCTTTTCGAATTAATTATCAATTTGAGACGCTCCAAAAAGCCTGAAGGGCTTTAACCGTGAATAGCCACCGGTGTAACCGGTGGTACTTCGTAATTGTTGTCTGCGTTGTTGCATTTTTCCACCGGTTACACCGGTGGTTATTCACAGGGAACCACTTCGTGGTTCTGAGTCTGATTCAGTTTAATCCATAACTCACTTTATTTATATTCCTTATGCAAAAGTTGTTTGTTCACTTTATTTATCACTTTCATAAATATTTTTTTCTCAACTTGTCCAAATCTTTTTTTGCTGTTCGTCATTGTACCATAACACAACAAATTATCATTTAAAAACAAAAAACTATGAAAGAGTATTTATTATTATTCAGAGGTGGCGGTGGTGGTGAAATGAACCAGTCGCCTGAACAATCGCAGGATCACATGCAACGATGGATGGAATGGATGGGTGACCTCGGTAAGCAGGGAAAATTTATCGGGGCGCAGCCGCTCAACAATTCTGGCAAATTAATAACAGGTAATAAAAAAGTTGTTTCTGACGGTCCGTTTATGGAAGGAAAAGAAATAGTTGGGGGCTATTTAATTTGTAAGGCTGATACTTATGATGAGGCTGTTGAAATTTCGAAGGGCTGCCCCATACTTGAATTTGATGATGGCACTGTAGAAGTTCGTGAAATAAGAGAATTGAAAATGTGATTTTATTTCGATTAAATTTGTTTCATGTCACAACCAGAGCACATAACCCAATTAGCCGATCATCTTTTTCGCCACGAGTCGGGACGAATGGTTGCTGTGCTCACAAAAATTTTCGGAACTGAAAATCTTGAATTAGCAGAAGATGTAGTGCAGGATACTTTGCTGCTTGCATTGCAAACATGGAAGTTAAAAGGTGTTCCCGAAAATCCTTCAGGATGGTTGTTTCGTGTGGCAAAGAATAAAGCGATTGATGTGATACGCAAAAATAAATATTCTGTTGATTTTGATTTTAATGATCCTGAAAGATTGCTGCTTAAATCAGAATATACGTTGACAACTACAATGGAAAATCTGTTTAAGGAGGAATTGATAAAAGATGATTTGCTGCGAATGATGTTTGCCTGTTGTCATCCCGAAATTTCGGAGGAAAATCAAATCACATTAATATTAAAAACACTTTGCGGTTTCAGTACTGCTGAAATTGCAAAAGCATTTCTCACTTCTGAAGATACTGTTTCGAAGCGTTTGTATCGCACCAAAGAATTTTTTCGTGAAAGAAAAATTCGTCCTGCAATTCCATCAGTTAATGAATTGCAAAAAAGAATTGATGTAGTGCTTAACAGTATTTATCTGTTATTCAATGAAGGTTATAATTCTACAAATTCAGAAGAACTAATTCGTAAAGATGTAATAGAACAGGCCATGATGTTATGTAAACTGATGACTGAAAATGAACACACGCAAGTGCCGCAGGTTTATGCATTAATGGCATTGATGTGTTTTCATGCTTCGCGAAGTGATAGCAGGCTTACCAAAGAAGGAGAAATTATTTTATTGCCAAAGCAAGACCGATCGAAATGGAATTATGAATTGATTAATGAAGGAAATAATTACATGAACAAGGCTGCATTTGGTAATTCACTGAGCGCTTATCATATCGAAGCAGCCATTGCATTTGAACATTGCTCTGCTGCAAGTTATGGTGATACCAACTGGAAAAGAATTCTTGAATATTATAGTTGGCTCTGTAAAATTGCACCAACTCATGTTACATTACTGAATAAGGCAGTTGCCGTATTGCAAATAAACGGTGCGAAAGCAGCACTGAATGAATTGGAAAATATCGCTGATCAAAAAAAATTAGAGAGTTACTATTTATATCACAGCTTGCTTGGAGATATTTATTTCATGCTCAACAATTCCGCAAAAGCGAAAAGCAGTTTGCGCAAAGCCATGGAACTTACCAAATCAGAAACAGAGAAAAAGTTTATTCGCGAAAAAATTTATCAGATTGAAAATTAAAAGTTATTAAACAATTATTTAAACATTAAAAACAAAACAAAATGGACAACAAATCAAATTCACTTAACTGGTTCGAAGTGCCTGCACTCGACATTGACAGAGCAAAAAAATTTTATGAAACTATCTTCGACATAAAGCTTGATAGTATGCAGGACATGATGGGAATGAAAATGGTTGGATTCCCGGGTGAACAGGGCAGCGGCAAAGCAAACGGTGCTTTGGTGCAAAGCGATCAGCACAAGCCTTCGATGGATGGTTGTGTAGTTTATCTGAATGCCAATCCAGCAATTCAGCCTGTAATTGACCGCATCGAAAAAGCAGGAGGAAAAGTTGTTATGCCTAAAATGGAGATCAGTCCTGAAATTGGTTGCATGGCTTTCTTCATTGATACTGAAGGAAACAAAATGGCATTGCATGCTCAGAATTAATTTGACGATGGCAAACTTTTGAGGTAGCAAACTTTCGGAAAGTTGAGGGAACTTTCCGAAAGTATTTTCCTTATTTCCATATTTCCTTATTTCCATATTTCTCTATTCCCTTATCCCAATTTCAAATTCCAAGCCGGCTTTGCTTTCAGAACTTTTTTATAAACAACACAACTTTCAATGTGTGCGCCCGGCAAATAACCTGTGCTTAATAAGAATTCGTTTACAATTTCACCACCTGTAAATTTAAAAGTCTTCTTAAAAACTTTCATCCACTCTTCTTTTGTTTTCGGATGATGATGATCAAGCCATTTTTTAAACGAACCGAATTCTTTTTGTAAAATCAAAATTGCCTTTGCATTTTCAATTGCAGCATTCACTTTTAAGCGGTTGCGAATTATGCCTGCATCACTAAGTAAACGCTCAATATCTTTTTCTTTGTAAGCAGCCACTCGTTTAATTTCAAAATTGTGAAATGCTTTTCGGAAATTTTCCTGCTTGTTTAAAATTGTATTCCAACTCAAGCCGGCCTGGTTGATTTCCAATATCAACCTGCAAAACAATTCATTATCGTCATGAATGGGAAAACCATATTGAAAGTCGTGATACATTTTGTGAACATTTTTTTCGTCATCAAGTTGACGGATGTAGGCGCAGTAGGTCATATAGATTTGGGTGTTATTTATTTGTAATAAAATTTTTATTGCGGGCTAAAAATCAAAAAAATATAACAATCAGCATTTTTTTCATTACGAACAACTACACTTTTGTGATAAAATATAAAACCCTGCCTTAAGGGGCAGGGTTTTGCAGCTATCAAATTTTTTTGACATTAGTTAATCTTCTGTAACCAATTTGTAATTGTAAGACTTAACATTGTTGTCAGCATAATGTTTAACAGCTTTTTTTCTTCGGGAACCAAATCGTCTAACTTATCAAGTTTAATCAGGATGTTTGAAATCATCTCAAATAATTTTCCTGATTGTTCTTTTGTTTCACACTTAAATGCTGCATGAAACTGTGGTGCAATTTCAAGAAGTTGCAGGCTGATTAATTTTGCATTAGTTGCATTCAGAAGTGTTTGCCTGCTCCATGCTTCTTTCATAATATTTATTTGAGTTGTCATCTTGTTTTAATTTTATTTTTGAGTTCAGACGAATGATTGAATCATTTGTTACTTCAGCACTGTCATTTTATTTGTCGAGATAGTTTTTCCATCTGCAACTAACTGATAAATATATGTTCCGTTTGCTAAGCCATCAGCAGTAATTTCGACCATTACAATTCCTTTTTGTGATACAGCAATTGATTTTATTTCTTTCCCATTAGTATCATAAATTTTTATTTCACTTTGCATAACGTTTGCAGGAATAAAACATTCCACTGTTGTTTTATCTGAGAACGGATTGGGATTATTTTTCAATCCAGCTTGCAAATCAGTGGTATTCGATTTCTTTGCTGATGCAATATTGTTGTAAATGCTTGCTGCATTTTTTATTTCAGCAATTTCAGCCTTCAATGCCTCATTTTCTTTTCTCAACTCTTCAATTGCTTTTTGATGCTCCTGTATTCCGCCAATTGCTATTGGAATTAAACCGATATAGTTTACTCCGAGGTATTCAACTGTTTCCGAAATTTTTTGTCCTGTTTTGTCATCTGTGCGCCCGGGTTTTACCTGGCGCGAAACCAATTCAGGAAACACTTGTTGCAACTCTTGTGCTATCACACCAAAATGTTTTCCTTCTGGCAAACCCATTTTATATTCATCAGTTCTGAAGTTGTAAGAAGAAGGATGCAGAAGCATAATTTTATCCATCATGTTTGTTAATGGAGCAATATCCCTTTTCAGTTTTCTGTCAGATGCCTGGCCAATGTCGCCTGTAGCGCCAATGTTTCCAACTCCATACATTGCAAACAAAACCCCGCTTCCTCCTGCACTTTGTGTGGCCTCACCATATACTGCAACAACATTGGCTCCTAAATGCCCTGCAACGTAACTGGAAATTCCAATTGCATCAAAGTTGGCAGGGTTATCCATATTAGATTCAATTCCATAACTGTAACCAAAAGGCACATTGTTTAAATTGGTAGTTGAGGTAATATTTAATGCCTGAGTTCCGTTAAAATCTCCGGCTATTCGTCCCATTGCATAAACTCCTCTCGAAGTACCGTTGAATTTTCCCCCTATTCCATAAGTTGAATTGGCTATTGCTTCAACACCAATATCATCACTTGTAAAATACCCGCCCCAGTCGCCACCTGGACCCGAAGATGAACCATAAACCCCATAACCCGCTTGTCCATTGGCAGATAATACCCCGCTTAATATACCGTAATTATTGTGACCTCCCTGTGCATAACTATTAAGACCTGTTGAAGATGATAAACCACCACTTGCACTTGCATTAAAACTTCCGCCCGTAGCTCCCCCGCTCATAGCGTTATTGATTGCGGAAGAATTAATCCCACTTACATTACCGGAAGTGCTTGTGTTCAGATAAAAATTTCCTCCCCTGGTTCCACTTGTTGAGTGTACATCAAGTTTAGCTGATGGGTTAGTGATTCCAATACCAACATTACCGCCATTGGTAATTGTAATGCGCGTGGCATTGTTTGTTCGAATTTTAAATGCTTTGCTATCTGTTGTTCCGATGAAATTTGTTGCAGGGTTTGTTCCGCTGTTTCCGTTAGTGTTCCATGATTGAGCATACGTGAATAGTTGCATTAATGCAAGGAATGAAGTAATAATTACGCTTTTAATAAATGTTGTTGTCATTTGTTTGTTTGTTTTTGTTTTAATTTTTGTTTTAATATTTATAATTAATTTTTGTTTCAGAGAATCATGGAAATAAAAAAGAATAAGATTGAGCTTATGCTTAAACCGAATAAGGCATCAATCAGCAATTCTCCTTTATTGTTTTGTTTGAATTGCATTAAACTATTACCTGGTAGTTTCTGAATATTTTTTTTCCCCTTTTTCATTGTTGAACCGTTTTATGTATTAAATGTTATTGAATAATATCTTTTTGATTGTACTGTTCTTATTTGAAACCAATTGCCGCAATCAGGCTGATAAGTATGATTAACACTATGAGAAACATGTAATCATAAAATCTTTCTGAAATATTATTTTTAATCTTTTTCATTTGCTGTTATTGATTATCAAATCAACAATGCAAACGTACCATGCTTTGAAACGGAATGGTTAAACCGATTAGCAGGAAGCAGGATTGGTTAGCGCTTAAACAAAAATGTGAGTGAGACGGAAAAGTTGATGGGCTGGCAATATCGCTAAGCTAATGTAGAATCGGCAATAAATTTGATTGCATTGCTGCTGAGGAACCCCGACCCGCCAAAGGCGGGAGTCCGTCAGCAAATTATGGACAGAATATAGACGGACTCCCTTTAGGGTCGGGGTTCTCCGCTTAAATAAACGACCTTAATTTTTCTGCCCTTCAATCATCAAATCTGAAATAAACTTATACGCATTTTTCCATGCAGTTTCAATTTCTTTAGTCCATTTATTTCCGAGATTATTTTTCAATGACCAGATAAGCGTGGCGCCAATCATTTCATAATGCTCTGTTTTTGCTTTGTAATTATTATGCCGCATAGCAAGTTTCTTTATCTCATCACGCAGTTCATTTTCTTTATCCAAACGGTGAA
The DNA here is from genome assembly GCA_039931675.1 of Bacteroidia bacterium. GTDB lineage: Bacteria > Bacteroidota > Bacteroidia > AKYH767-A > OLB10 > JAEUTH01. The sequence goes on from JBDTRM010000081.1 coordinate 16,916, forward strand.
CGAGGTAGGAAAGCATGAACATCAATTTCATTCCCTGGTCTTTTGGACTTGATTTGAAAAGCGGTTTTAATTCAGGATGTTCATCGAATAAATGAATATAGAATTGCTCGCCCATTTGCTGAGAAACAGGGGTAATTAAATTCCATGTGTTTTTTACGAGTGTTATCTCATTTGCGCTAAGCATACTTTTTTTTTGAAGATTTTTAAGAAGCGTGAAAGTAACAATATCAATACTGCAATTTCAAAATTTAGAAAACTTCTCAAAAAATTCTTCTCTGCGTGAGCGCGAAATTGTTATCTGCTCACCATCATTCATCAATACATAACCACCATCACCGCGTACAAATTTTTTGATATGGTTAAGGTTGATGAGAAAAGAATTATGAATACGGTAAAAATCATTTCCCGAAAGTGTTTCGTCAATATCCTTTAAAGTTTTTGCTACAAGCACCTTGGTGCCGTTTGCCATTTTTACATTCGTATAATTACTCTCGGCTCCGCAATACATAATATCTTTTGTGTCAACAAAAATCATCCCGTCACTTGTGGTAAGCGCAATACGCTGCGTTGTTGGTTTCAGTTCCTTTATATTTTCCAACAGCATGGTTAACTGGTCCCTTGAAGGAACATTTTTCTTTTCTTCAATTTTCTTTAATGTCGCCTGCAAATCTTCGGGGTCAACGGGTTTCAGCAAATAACTTAATGCGCTATAACGAAATGCTTTTACAGCAAACTTATCGTAAGCTGTAGTAAATATCACATCAAAAAAAAGCTTGTCAAATTTTTCGAGCATGTCAAAACCATTCATCCTCGGCATTTCAATATCGAGAAAAACCACATCAGGTTTATGCTTATTGATAGCTTCAATTCCTTTTTCACCTGAATCGCACATTGCATCTATCGTTACATTGGGACAATAGGTTTTTAAAAGCCACTCCAGCATTTCAATGCAGTTGACTTCGTCATCAATTATTATAGCGTGTATCATATTTGTTTCATTAAAGTTTATTTGCTGTCATTCCTAATTGTCTGAACTAAGATTTATAGGATTTTAAGATTTTAGGATTTCTCTTTCTTCCCAAATTCATATTCTCAAAGATTCGTAATTGGTTGATAAAGAATTAATTTTCTGAAATCGGTATTCTGATAATAACCTTTGTTCCGCTATTCATTCCGTTTGCGTCCTTTGAATCTATAATTTCAACTGATGATTTTTCTGAAGTGTGTTCGTTCAGAATTGCAATGCGGTCTTCTGTTAATTTCATGCCGAGCGATTTTCTTGTTGTTGCACTTTTGCTTTTTAATTCTTTTGCTTTTGCTCTTCCTACTCCATCATCTTCAACTATAAATTGCAAGGCTCCATTATTTCGTCTTACATCAACTGTTAATTTTCCGCCTGTTTCCTTATTCAGCAAACCATGCCATATTGCATTTTCGACATAAGGCTGAACAATTAGTGGCGGCACATGAATGCTTTCCATATTCAAATCATCGCTTGTTTTTATTTCATAGCTGAATTTATTTTCAAAGCGGATTGATTCCATTTCAATATAAAGTTTCAATGCTTCTAACTCATTGTGTAACGTAACATTAGCGCTCTCAGAATTGTCAAGTATAAGTCGAATCAGTTTTGCAAATTTTGTGAGATACAAAGAAGCTGTTTTTGTATCACTCTTAACAATGTAACGGTTGATTGAATTAAGGCAATTAAAAACAAAATGCGGATTCATCTGTGCGCGTAATGCACGCATTTCAACCTGTGCGATTTTTTTATTGAAATCAGTTTTCAGTTTTTCAGTTCGTCTTATCTGGCTTATTCTATATTTATACAAACCATATATAAGCAGGGAGACCAATACAATTGACAATAAAATAAACCATGGTCTTTTCCAGAAAGGCGGGTCAATATGTATGGGAATAGTGATTTCATTTTTACTCCAAACACCATCGCTGTTTGAAGCTTTTAATTTGAAAACATAATTGCCTCCGTTAAGATTGGTATAACTTGCATAACGCCTGTTGCCGCAATAAATCCAATCTTTATCAAATCCTTCAAGCATGTATGCATATTGATTTTTTTCAGGGTCGGAAAAATTAAGCGCTGCAAATTCAAATGCGAAAAAGTTTTCTTTCCAGGTAAGTTCAATTCTTTTTTTTTCAAGCAATTGCTCTTTGTATGGAAAACTCTTGTCGAAAATTTTAAAAGAGTTGATAACCACTTTAGGCGATATCTGGCTCTTGATTATTTTGTCAGGATAAAATCGTGTGTAACCCGGCCCCGCTCCTATAAAAATTTCACCATCACCACTCATTGATAAAGAATAATTAATATAATTATTACCCAATCCCTCGCGTGCCGTATAGGTGCGGACAGATTTCGTTTCAACATCCATCTGCGATAAACCCGATGGGGAATTAAACCATACATTATCATTATTATCACAAATGATTTCATTGATAGATTCAGAAGGCAGACCATCTCTTACGGTATAGTTTTTAAAAAATACATCGCCATTGTTTCTTGTTTGAATTGAACTCACGCCTCCGTAAGTCGCAAGCCATATTTGCCCCTTCGAGTCAGAACAGATGCCGGGAACAATATTATTGGGCAACGACATTGTATCATTTTCATCATGTATGAAGTTGGTGAAACAATTGCATGAATCATTGTAACGGCTCACCCCGCTTACTGTACTGCAAAACCATAGGCGATGAAATTTATCTTCTGACGCTCCTGAAATATTATCAGAGCAAATGGAAGTTGTATTTTTATCATCATGCAAAAAATGGATGTATGCTTTTTTTTCAGTATCATAAACATAAACTCCGTGACGCAATGAAGTTAACCAAATACGGTGCTTTGAATCTTCATAAGCCCTCATAAAAAAAGGCGAACGTTTAAACCCTGTGTCAACAGGAGGTTGGTTTATCTCAACTAACTTTTCATTTTCCTTATCGAAAAGAAAAATATAATCGCGCGTTATCACCCATAAACTTCCTTTGCTGTCCTGCATCACATCATTTGCTAACATCGCTTTTTCTTCCCCCTCTTTTATTTTAAAAGTAAAATGTTTTAATGAATTTGTTTTTTCATCAAGCACATTCAGACCATCAGCAAATGCAGTGGTTAGGTATAATTTTTTCCCTTGTATGTCTTTATGTATATAACCAACCGAATAATATTTTCCGTTGTCAGACCTGGTGACTGGCAACGCTGCATAATTGAAAAGCGTTGCATTAGCCCGCGAAAAACTTATTCCGTCAATATCAGCAATCCACATATTATTCCAGTTGTCAATAAAAATCTCTATACTCGTTTCAGTTGGAAAGTTTGCATCGTAAGCACTTTTCTTATTTAAAAAAGAATAGCTGTTACTTCTTGTATTAAAAATTCCCAAGCCTCTATCGCTTGTTGCTACCCATAGCTCCGAATCGTTTTTAAATTTTATATCAAAAACTATATTGTGCGTGCCCGACTGCGGATTTTGCAAATCATATTTAAAAATATTCCACTCCTTTGTCTTCCTGTTATACTTTGACATGCCACCACCCCATGCACCCATCCAATACCCGTCATTACCATCATAGTAAAGAGCCCCGAAGGCATCATCGCGCCACTTAAATGCAACTATTGGCTGCGCACGAATAGCTATAAATTTTCCATCAGCAGGATTAAATGTGTATAAACCATCAGAAGTCGTCATCCAAAACAAACCGGTTTCGTCTTCGCTAATATTATTTATCGTATTATATTTTTTTTTCATTGATGGCGTATAGCCCGGGTTAATACCAGGCAACGGACCATATCTTTTAAAAGTTTTTGTTTTGCGGTCAAGCAATGAAATGCCGTTATTAGTCAGAGATACCCAAACATTATTTTTACGGTCAATAAAAATCCTGTTGACAGAATTTTCAGAAATGCTTTGCGGATTTTTTTCATCGTGCCTGTAGTTGGTAAATTTTTCGGTAACAGGGTCGAAGCAACTCAGCCCACTTGGCGATAGTCCAATCCATAATTTATTTTCATAGTCAACAGCCAGACGAGATAAATAATTACCCTGTATGGAATTACTGTCGCCAATAATTTTTCGAAACACTTTAAACGAGTAGCCGTCAAAACGATTTAGCCCGTCAGCGGTTGCAAACCACATATAGCCGTCTTTATCCTGTGCAATATTTCCAACACTGTGGTTTGAAATTCCGTTTGCTTCATTAATCAAATCAAAGTGCATGTTTGAAAGCTGTCCATTGCACACGTTAAAGCATGACAGCAGAAAAAATAAAGTAAATAAGAGTTTATGTTGTTGCACTTGACCTTTCTGTTTAAAGAATGGATAAAATTAATTTTTCAAATTTAATAAATGATGATTGTTGAGCCGTTTGCAGTTTTATTGAGTGAATGACGGGTTTGGTTAGTGATTGACGAATACTGATTTTTTTAACTCGCTGGCATTCGTTATGCTCTCGTTTAGTTATAAATTGTACAAAGAATAAAATACCAGGTATGGATTTGGATTTTCAAAATGTTATTGCGTAATTTGCGCAACGTAAAAAGCGCAATTATAATTGCGTAAATAGCGCAACGCTTTTTACGCAATACAATTTATACAATGGAAATAGAAAATCCTTTCATCCTTACTTCTTACGAATCACCTGCTTATTTCTGCGACAGGGCAGCAGAAGCAAAACGCCTGCAAACTGCATTCAGGGCGCGAAGAAACATTACCTTAATTGCTCAGCGAAAGATTGGAAAGACTGGTTTGATAAAGCATGTATTCTATCAAATGAATAGGTCAAAACAAGCTGTATGCCTTTACGTGGATATTATGCGGACACAAAATCTTGAAGATTTTGTAAATGTTTTAGCTAAAGCAATAATCGGCAAATTAGATTCAAAGCCTGTTGCGGTGATAAAGAAAATATTGGAATTGCTTTCATCATTTCGCCCGCAGATTTCTTATGATGCTTTAACGAGTGAGCCTGATGTAACTTTGACTTTGTCAAACGATAAGGACACTGTGCTATCGCTCGATAAAATATTTGAATACTTAAAAGAGCAAAGCCGGACAAAGATGGTAATTGTTGCCATTGATGAATTTCAGCAGATTCTTGAATACCCTGAAAAGAATGTGGAAGCGCATCTGCGTACTTTTATTCAGCATTTAACTAATGTGAAATTTATTTTCTCAGGAAGCATGAAACACCTGATGATAAAAATGTTTCATGAAGCTAATCGGCCATTTTATCAAAGCACAGAATGGATGTCATTAGATAAAATTGATGCCGGGGTTTATCTTAGTTTTATAAAAGCTCACTTTGAAAAAGCGAAGAGAAAAATTAGAGAGGAGGATATAAAGTACATGATTGAATGGACGCGCAACCATACTTATTATGTGCAGGCATTGTGCAGCGAACTTTATGAAACTCATGAAAAAATTATTACCCGTGATATCATTCATCATGCCATGCATGAGTTGCTCTTAAAAAACGAGAATATCTATTTCAGTTATCGAAACCTGCTTACATCGCAGCAATGGAATCTCCTGGAAGCCCTTGCAAAAGAAGATGGTGTGAAAAATATTCTTGCTCAAAGTTTTTTGAGAAAACATAAGTTAAGTGCAACAAGTTCAGTAAAGACCACACTCAAAGCACTTGTTGACCGCGAAATGATTGTTCAGGATGATGACGGAACCTACCACGTTTACGATGTCTTTTTCTCGCGTTGGTTGGAACGGTTATAAACATTAGCCAGGAAGACAGTGATTAGTTTGCTCCCTGTCCTGTCAGACCATCCTGTTTTATTCAAGTATTTTTTTCCAGTTACAAGCGTAATTCTTCCTGTTACAAAATTAAATCCGCCTGATTCAAGAAACAGGTTGATGCGCTTTAGTAGTAAATATAAATTTGGAGTGTATTACAACAAATACCGTTCTCGCAAATCTTAAAACCCCAAAACCATGATCAATTTCATAATAAATAAAATGCCGCAGTTGATCATTACCTGTATCAACGTTGTATTCAACAAAAGACTTCTTTACAAAATAAGCTATTCAGCAAACTTTCAAGGTGTGTTAATTGAGAAAGGTATAAGAAGCAAGAACCAAAATATTACTATCTAAACAATTTACTAACCGAAACAACCCCCTGGTTTTACTCCTTATCCTTACGGCTGACAAATATGTCAGCCGCTTTTCGTTTTAGAAGACTTTGTCATCCTGAGAAGTAATAAGCTACGCAAAAATCAGATGAGATGAACGGGAAGT
>JBDTRM010000082.1:0-7939 GCA_039931675.1 Bacteroidia bacterium
CTGTTGTATGTTGTTTAAGTCTTTCTGCCGGAGTTTTACCGGTCATCCCAACATATAAGCATTCAAGCACTCCGTTAAATTGAGGATTGGCATTCCGGAATTTACTATCTTCTGTAAATACCCGTTTTGAGAGTTCAATAACGTAAACCCGGTAAACTGATTTTGGCATAATTGACAGACTTTTTTTACAACGAAACACTCTTTTCAAATTACAGTTAACGCCTGCTGCTTTTATGTTATTGCTTAATGTTGTGATGGAGTGATACATAAAGAAAAGGAATTTGTGGTTTAGCAAAATGGATTAGGAATTGAACCGGTTCAAAAGAATTTATTTCTTTCTCAGCACAACAGGACTCGCACTAAGCGATGACGTTTAAGCCAGCTACTCTACAGCGGGGGATTATCATTTGGAATTTTTCAACTTCACCTTTAACAAGAATTTGCTCAAGAAAATTACTTGCCTTCTTAAATCATTCAAACCATTTAACACCAAAATTTTTCCTTCACTCAATTTCGATTGATAGATAAATAATTCCTTTTTGTCATCATCAAAAAACCATGGATCAATGCCATTGTCATTTGCGCTTCTTGAACTTTGGTATAAAGCCGCATGTAAATCCAAGCCATGAAAGTTCATCAGATGAATTGCTGAAATAATATTTTCATCAGTTGCATCTACAATTCCTGGTTTCTCTCGAAACTTACTTATCCTCTTTAGACAATTCTCTTTTGAAATCATTTTATAAATATTGTTTTAAAATTTAGACCGCTATTTTTTTCGTCAACTCCATCAACTCTTCAATCATTGTCTGAACCTTGATGGTTCGGCTTTGCTCACCACAGGTTTTTGTGACTAAAGGATTACCTCATTTTTCTTTTATCATGGTCATCATGCAAATCTTTTTAATCATGGTTCAAGACATTTTTCTTACTTTTACACAATGAACAAACAGGTGAAAATATACAAACCCACGGACGAAGAAATCCTCCGCAATGTATTACAGTCATTTGAGATTGAAAACATCCGCATTGCTTCTTCAGTTGCTAAAACCATTTTTGATAAAGTATTAATCCGCATCAAAAAAGCGAACGGATAATTTTTTCCATCGGTGAGTAGTCAGCATTTGCTGCCAATCGTATTGCTTTCACATATTCATCAAATTTTTCTTTCCTGAAATTTTCAAGTTCTAATAATTTATGCCCGGCTTTTGCAGCCATCAGGTTTGCCAACAGTCGTGAAGCCCTTCCATTGCCTTCGCGAAACGGATGAATGAATAATAACTCAGCGTGAACTTTTGCAATGTCTTTTATCAACTGTTCTTCAGAATCATATTGAGCAGGCAGTGATTTTAAAATTTTGCTTTCAAATTCACTCATCGTCTGTTCAAGAAACTTTGCAGGTGGAAACATAAATCCTCCTTTGGAAATATTCACTGTGCGCAGCTTGCCTGCAAATGAATACAAATGTTCCAGCGCAAGTTTGTGTATTTTCAAAATGTATTTCAAATCAAACTTTGTTTTCTCATTCAAATCAGCGAATAGAATTTTGTAAGCATAAAGAAATCCTTCCAACTCTGACTGTTCAATTTCTTCTGGCTTAGTCAACCCAAGTTTATTCGGAAGAACTTCCCCTTCATCTTTTGGAACTTTATATTTTCCTTCATCCATAATTTACGCTGCTAATTTTTTCGTCAACTCCATTAACTTCTTCAATTTCTTCCTGTATAAAAATTTCTCCGCTGCATTGGAGCCAAAGTTTGTAAACGGTGCTTCTTACAAATCTGCTTCTTCTAATTTTCTTTTTTGACCCGTTCTTCTCCTTAATAGTACAAGGATATAAAAAATATAATAGCTCCTTGATAGTCCAAGCATATAAAAAATATATAGCAAGTGTCCTTGCACTGCCTTACCGCCCATCAATATTGTTCCCGCCTCCATACTGTTGCCCGGCTCAATTAAACCAAACAGCATAGCCCTGCCTTCTTAAATCCCATGCAAGTTTTTCTTCCTGCTCTAATGCTTGTTGCCTTGTCATATATTTTAAGTTGATATGGTTATAAAGGCTCGGGCGCAGGTATGTGCCGTATTTTTGAACTATGTTAGATGAAAGCTTATGACCTTTTTGGTTTCTATATCCTGTTGTATGTTGTTTAAGTCTTTCTGCCGGAGTTTTACCGGTCATCCCAACATACAAACATTTGAGCACTCCGTTAGACATTAATCAAGCAGCATTATCCTGAAATAAAAATTCTGATGCAAACTGTTTTTGAAGATGATGATAAAATTTTTGCTGCTATATGTGCCGGTGCCGATGGATACATTTTAAAAAAGACGCCACCACATGAACTCTTAAAAGCAATTACCAATAAGCCGGTTTTTTTTGGAAAATTGTCAGGGGGTCACAGAAATATGTTTAGTAAATTAAATTTATGCTTAGGTTTGAAGTACTAAAAGGCAACACTCATACAGTATTGCAAAATGATTATATCAAGGAACATTAAAATCTTAAAAAATAAATACATTATGAAAAAGCTGCTGTTAAACACTGCCATGATATTCCTGGCATTCTGTTGCACTCATGATTTAAATGCACAGCAAAAATTATCGGCTGATTTTAACTCGTCCGTTAATCAACTTATGCAATGGGCACACGAAATTAAAATCAAAAATAAAAGCGTAGCATCTGAAAGTTCCCTCAAGTTTTCGTCAGCCACCACTTACCAGGCAGATAGTTCTTATTCCTGGACATGGTATCCCTTCCTGGCTGATTGGCTTATTAAATACAGAACTCTTAATTTATATAATATAAACCATTTTGACTCTGTTAACATAGGCTCTATATGGAATGGGAACAGTTGGGATAATTCGTACATGTCTCTGTCAGCTTATGATGCAAATAATAATGTGACCTCTTTTATCTTTCAAACATGGATTAATGGAAATGCATGGGAGAATGCCAGCCACGATCTCAATACTTATGATGCTAATAATAACAAGACCATCACTGTAAGCCAGGAATGGAATGGAGCCAACTGGGAGGATGCATATCAATATCTTAATACTTTTAATGCAAATAACCAGGTAACAACGAGGTTAAGCCAGATATGGATCGGTATCTGGGAAAATACTTCGCAATCAACCTATACTTATGATATAAATAATTACCTGGTTAATGTCTTCATACAATCGTGGAATGGAAGCGGCTGGGATACTACAAGCCAAATGCTTAATTCGTATGATGCAAACAATAATGTTATTAGTGTAGTACATCAGAATTGGAATGGAACAGGATGGAATAATGGTGACCAATACCTTTCTACTTATGATCCAAATAACAACCTTGTAAGTGGTGCATTTTCCACCTGGAATGCAGGTTCAGCTTCATGGGATACTCTTTTTCGATTTTTTGAAACCTACGATTCCAACAATAACGATGTAAGTGAAATAACCCAAAACTGGGATGGCACTAACTGGATAAACGCTGATTCTGTTTATATATATTATAGCCAGGTTTTAAATTTTATACCCACTTTAGAAAATCCCCTTTTGGGTTTTTCATTTTATCCTAATCCTGCAGGCGGCACAGTTACTTTTAATTTTGGCTCCACAAAAAGTGAAAATTGTGAGGTAACATTTTCAGATCTCATGGGTAGAGTCATTAATAAGCAACAACTTTCTGTAACAGAAGATGAGCGTGAATACAAATTGGATATTAGTTCTCTTGCTCCGGGCATTTACTTAATGAATTTAAAAACAACATCCGGATCAAAAGTTATGAGAGTAGTTAAAGAATGATAAAATGATTTTGCAGGTAAAACCCGCTTTGCACAAAATGCAAAGCGGATTTTTTTTCGCTGCCCAAAAAAGTAACTCCTATTCATTTTAATTCACTTTTATCTCAATAACCTAAACTCACAAATTTCTGTTTGTATTTCTAAACCTGTTAACGATTATTAGATTAAGGTGCAATAAAGATTTGTAAACCTTTTACTTCCCCATTATCGGCAATTATCTCTCTGTCATGTCTCCAGGAGTTTTCGCTTGCGAGTCCTGCTGTAATGATTCCGATAGCTATCGTAGTGAGATATGCTTTTTAATATATACCTAAGCTGATTACCATTAAGCGATTATTTTTTTCATTTGATGTTGTGATGGAGTGATACACAAAGAAAAGAAATTTGTGGTTTAGCAAAAATGCATAGGGTGCTAATTTCACTGCAATGCCGGGTAAGTGAAACACCTTACCACAGCGACACACATCACTCTTCTAAAGCGGCAGGCTTAACGCTCACAGTAAACTTAAATGGCAGGACAGCCCAAAGAAAACGATTTGTGGTTTAACAAAATGCAACTAATGCTAATTGCACTGCAAGACTAAGTAAGTGGCACACCTTACCATAGCGGGGGCTTTTCTACTCTTAATTCGTTTGAATAATGTCCGCCACTTTTCTTTTGGAAATAAGTCTTCCGATGTAATTCGTTAGCTCAATAAAAAGACTGAATAGAGATAGAACAATTAAACAGTCAATGAAATTTGAAAGCGTTTCGTTAAGTTGAATTTGGGTCGTTTGTTTTGTAAGTGGAATAAAAATTAATAGTGTGATTGCAGAAATTAAAAGTCCGCAAGCCATATTCAAATACCATTTGAAGTCAAGCAACCAAATTGTTGCTGTCAGAACGAATCCTAAAAACAATGCCGCAATAAAGCCAACTATCCAGCCTCCATGAGGTCCATGCGCTAATAATATTGCTAAGCCAACAATTACAATTATTGATTTGCAATATTTCCAAAGTCGTGTCGTAATTGCTTGTCTCATTTATTAAAGTCAAAGTTTATTTCCTGCAGTCAGTTTCAAATTAGCACTGTCCCCAAATAATAGCCGCTAACCCCAGTCCGTAAAAAACCTCTTTATAACTTATACCATATATGTAATTAATCACTGGTGGCTGTATTTATATTTAATCCCGATAGCTATCGGAACAAATATAACAAAGTGAACTACATAAAAGGAACGAGATAAACCAAAGGCGGTTGGCTGCAGCACGCACAGGTGAGGACACCTGCGGTAGTCTTGGAAGAGCGTTGAGGTATTACATGCACACAATTAATTTTTTCATGAAGGTTTGTTTATCCGTTGTCACCTGGGCAAAATAAATTCCTGACTCATAAAGCCGGAATGAAAAATGGTCTGCGTTTAGTTTTGTTTGATAAATAATTGCTCCTGAAATATTCATCACTTTTATTTCCTGTATCTTGTCTCCCCCGGCATTTACTGTAAATGCTGATGTTGCGGGATTGGGATAAACAGTTATAAAAGGTAAGGTATTTATGGTGTTTACACCTGACAATCCCGAACAATTATATCCATACTTACATACAAAAAAATCACTGTTGCCACCATTCGATAAATACGGACTGATACCTGTTGCACTTATATCGGATGCTACCTTTCCTCCAATAAAAGTATTTCCATTATCATCAGAAGCAACAGCGGTTGCCTGGTCATAAAATCCGCTACCATCAAACTGGTCTAATTTTATTTGTTGTCCATTGCTATCCACAATAATCAACAAGGCATTTTGACCTTGACCAATGTTGCAAGTAATCGTATCGGAACCATGCACCGCAAAACCTGCAAATACGCCTGCTGCTGCAATTGTCTGATTGGCACAGATGGCAATGTTTTGAACACTCGTTACACTAATATTTCCCATCAGGTTATAAACCCATTGTGCCACACCATTGGTATCTAATTTAAAAATGACCGCATTCGCATAGCCGATTGTATTCACAACGGATAAGCCACCCAGAGAAAAAGGATTTTGTGTTTGCCCACCTCCGCAAACGTATAGTGCGTTGCCTCCTTTATAATCTATGCCGACTATGCCCCCGTTAATCCCGGTTGTATCTCTCCATATCAAACTATCATCAGAGGTAAATGAACATACTGCACTATTCCAGTCTGGATGTACGAGGGGCCAATAGTCAGAAGGTTGAATAGTAGCATACCACTTGTCACTTTGGTTACTGTAAACAGCTTTCGTAATCATCCATATTGAATCCAGCGCTGCTACCGGAGTAACAGTTAATAACGTTCCCAGCGTATCATATTTTAAATCGTAGGTGCCTGGTAATGTTGTGGTGAATAATGGGGTAACCGCACAGCCGGGTTTTATCAGGGCAAAATTATGAATAAAGCCCTCACGGTCTATAGCCAAAATACCGCTGTTCAGCGTTTGACCAACTGTAGAAACGGTATCAGGACCAATAAATCTTATCCATTCTAATGTACCTGTTGTATCAAACCTGGCTGTATAAGAACGAAGATTTTCAGAAGTGATGGTGGTATCATCTCCGATGTGTTTATAATGCGTGCCGTTGGTGTATATATCTCCTGTCTCGTAAATGCTTCCATTACTATACGCTATTCCCCCCGATGTTACCCAGCCCCAGCCTTCAATCAGCTTCACCCAGCGAAGTGCTCCATCGCATGTGTAGGATACAATTAGATTATGCACCGCTCCGATAGATACATTATAGGCTGCAGCCCTGTAAAAAGTATCCACGCGGATATTTAATGCCCCGGTATTAGACACTATGTAAACATTGCCATTTGCATCTGTACACATATATCTTACCTGTTCATTATCTGTAGATGTCATAAAGGTAATTGAACTTCCTCCTCCCGTTATCCAATTATAGGATTGTGCATTTACATGAATACCCCATAAGGAAAATAAAATAATTATTGCGTAAAGTTTTTTCATTTGTTTGTTTTTAATTTTTGTTCTTACTCCATTGTCGGTTTTCAGCGGGTCCGTTTTATTATGGCTGTAATAGTAGCGTTTTATTCAGCGCGTTGAAGTCGCTGTGTCGCCAAAGCGGTTTCCGATAACCCCAATTCATAAAAAAACCTCCTTATAACTTATACCATATATGTAATTAATCACTGTCGGCTGTATTTATATTTACAAGCATCAAATATAACAAAGTGAACTGCATAACAGGAACAAGATAAACCAAAGGCGGTTTGTTGCAGCACGCATAGGTGAGGACACCTGCGGTAGCTTTGGAAGAGCGGGGATATTCAGCTCACTGAAGATGCAGCGGTGTCGGTTACCGTTTATGATATAGTTGGAAAAGTAGTGGACAAAGTATTGCAGCCGCAGTTGAAACAAAAAGGATTACTGCAATTGCAGTATAACGGTGAACGGCTTGCTCCCGACATTTACTTCTGCACCATTGAAATAAACGGGCAACGATACACTAAAAAGATTATTAAGATGTAAAGTGCAATGCCTTAAAAAAAGTTTTTCAATAAACGAAGCCCGCAATTTTTTGCGGGCTTTTTGTTTTTGTGAATGATGAGTAACAAGATGGGCTAACGCTCAAAGTAAACTTAAATGGCAGGGCAGCCCGAAGAAAAAGATATATCGTTCAGCAAATTGTATCCAATGCTAATTTCACTTTACAGACGGGTAAGCGGGACGCCTTTCCACAGCGACACAGGGCACTCTTCTACAGCGGGGTGGGAAACAGAAACAGGCTTGCAGGTGGAAAAAATTGAGTGCTTATTCAATTAATATCTTCTTAATTGCTATACCCTTTTTATAGTTTACCTTTAAAAAGTACATACCTGCCATTATTGATTGACTATTAAAATGTATGGTGTTATTTCCTTTTGCAAAATTATCATCAGCAATTAATTTTATTACTTGTCCGCTCATGTCTATAAGTTCAATTACAGTTGCAGATGCTTCATTTAATGAAAAACAAAGAGTTGCATATTTCGAAACGGGATTTGGAAATACATCAATTTTTATATCACCTGTAATGTGCTCTGCAACTCCATTTGGTAAAACGCCCCCGTTGGTTTTTATTATCCAATAATCATTTACCCCCTTGTTCATTTGTGTTTTATCACCACCAATGCCCGAA
>JBDTRM010000083.1:0-15537 GCA_039931675.1 Bacteroidia bacterium
AGTTGCATAAGTGAATGTGTTGCTGTCGGGCTACCAAAAAGCAAGATGTCTTTACTCCCGCCCTTGCGGGATTGTTTTATTTCATTTATTCTGTTCGAAAGGTTGTCGCTAATAATTTTTGTGTTAGTTAAACCCGCGTCTTTCATTGTTTTTGATAAAACAACTTTGTGAACTTTGGCATACCACTTTGAATGTTCAATCTCGTGCCTGGTCGCTGTCGGCTTGTCTGCTGCGGTTGGCCAGTAATTTTCCATCATCTGATAAGTTACTCGTCCATATAATGAAGTGTCGCCTTCACTTATCCGCTTACCGACATAATCAAAAATTTCTTCATCAACTTTAATCCAGTCCATTTCTCCGTTCAGTCCTGCTACAAAACCGTCAAGCGATATGTGCATAAATGAAATTATTTTTCTCATATAGTTCTATTTTTTATTGTTGTCTATGGTTTGTTACTGTCGTTTTACAATGTCAGCTTACGTTTCTGTAAACGCAAGCAGTTGCGTTTATTTCCGTTTTATATCCTCACAAAAATATATTTTAATTGCATATCCAACACCCGTATAGCAGATATATGCATACTGAGCGGAACCGAAGTAAGCAACGGGTCACTGAATTTGCCGAAGTGTCACCCCCACCCTTTCCACCACCCAGCGATTTTTATTTTGCGAGCGCATTACTTTAAATTTTTTACCGCTCGTTTTAGTTAGCTGGTTGAAGAAAAATGAAGGAGTGCGGGTTTTCCATTTAAAATCTTCGCGCGTTATGTAAGGCATTTCGTCTGGCTCTAATTGTTCAATCATGCTGCGCATATGGTGTTTCTTGCCTATGCTTAGAAATTTACATGCGCATCGGAGAGAATCCTCAATGTTTTGTTTATGGAATTTACATGTTCGTCCGAGAGATTCCTTTCTTTTACCACGATTAATTTCCCTCCACAAAATACATATCAATCTCCCCTTTATTCTTAGCTTGAATCTTTCCTCTGTGTTCGCATTTGAATTTTGTTTTTACTAATTCGTAAGTGCTGCCGCTGATGTTTATTTTTCCTGCATCACTGTTTTGTTCCATGCGGGCTGCGAAGTTTACGGTGGCGCCCCAAATGTCGTAAGCATATTTTTTTACGCCAACAATTCCTGCTACAACAGGACCTGTGTGGATGCCGATGCGTAACTCAAACGGAATTTCTCCCCGCTCTTCTTTTTCTTTTTTGCGTTGCAGCATAAAGTCTCTTATTTCTATTGCTGCATTGATGGTGTCTGTTGCATGTGTAAAAGTTAATACGGGCATTCCTCCAACACAGATATACGCATCACCAACGGTTTTTATTTTCTCCACACCATGTTTCTGAACAATGTTATCAAAAGCGCTGAAGCAGTAATCTATTTCAGCAACCAATAACTCAGGACTTACTTTTTCGCTTACAGTAGTAAAACCTTTAAAGTCAGTAAACATCACCGAAACCATTCCATACGTTTTCGCCTTTGAACGACCTTGTTGTTTTATTTCTTCTGCTATTTCTGCCGGAAGAATATTCAGCAGCAAATCATCCGACTTCTTCAGCAATTCATCAGTTTTCTTTTTTTCACTTTCTAATTCATGACCACGCTCTTCTAATTGATGTGTGCGCTCTTCTACTTTTTGTTCGAGCAGTGTGTTTTGTTCCTGTATCAGTTTTTCTTTTTCGATGAGTTCTTCTTCTCTTTTGTGTCTTAATGCTCTCACATAATTTACCATGCCATAAAAAAACAATATCATTGAAATCAATGCTCCAAAAGGTCCGATCATATTTATTAATAATTTGTCCGGCAATATTTCTAATGATGATAAAACGAAACAAGTAATACCACCACCCATTGCCAGAGAAACATTAAAAGCAAACAAAGCAGTTTTTTTATTTTCTTTCAACCCCCAATAAAGAAGCGACAAAAGCAATATCCATGACGTTGATAAGAAAGCCAGTAAGGACATGCGTTTTGAAATACTCCAGCAAAAAAAAGCCGGGCTTAAAATGCTGAAAAGTGTTGCTAACACAATCATCAATAGAATCAAATTGTATAAACGAGGCACATTCCTGTCTAAATGATTTAGCCGTGTTCCCATCAGAAACCAACTGATTCCCACAAAAGGCAGCCATAAAAAGTTTTGACCATACTTGCTGAAAAAATACCACGGAGTATCATTCCAAAATAAGGAAGTTGTTACTCCAAAGTTATCAAGATAAAAAATCAGCCCTGCTAATGTTGCTAAAATAAGATAAATATAATTTACTCTCGAAGAATAGAGATAAGTTATCAGCCAGTAAAACATTGCCAGCAAACAAACACCCGTATAAAATAAAAGGAAAGAATATTTTTTCCATTTGGCGGTAGTCCATTCATCAGCAGAATAAAGTTTTGCTTTTACATCACTAAGAGTTGACCACCGAAGGTTCGTATGAATTTGTAAATAAATTACAGCACTTTGTTGTGGGTCTAATGATAAATTAAAAATAACATCAGGGTCAACAACACTTCGATTTACAGGAGGAAGGTTCCATCCGCTTGTTTGGGTTATTATTTTTCCATCAGGATAAACAATGTAACAGTTTACATCACCATATAATTTATCAGTTTGCAAAATCCAGGATGTTATTTGTGATGCATCTGATTTAACTTTTATTCTTGCCCAACAATATCTATCCCGGTTTTTCTCATCTTTATTTTGAATATTGTTTTTCGTAAAAAGCGAATCGTATTTACCGGAAATAATTTGTTCGAATGAATATTGCCCTTCGAGAATCTCTAAAGAAGGAGCAAGATTTATTTTCTTGTCTGTGGATTTAATGGAATAAGAAAAACCATTGATGCTTAACTGGAGAATGCCTGCAAAAAGAAGGAGTGTTTTTTTCATCAAAACTGATTTTTAAATCTTAATTTTTATTCGCCTCCGCAAAATACATTCTACTATAACAAATACAAGAATCAAGATTTAGTTCTTGATAATCCTCTGCAAGCTGCTTGTTAAGCAGGGTCATATTTTTTAAATTTTAATTCCTCTTGGTTGTCAGCAGGAGCGTGCTTTTTAAATTTATTGCCTCCTTAAAGCTTAGAGAGGGAGTAGATGACGAGTTTTTTGCTTCTCTTAAAGTATAGAAGAAGCATGATTAATAATTGTTGTACCCTATCTTACTTAGTTTAGACAGGTAAGGACTGATAGCGGTAAAAATTTAATTATTGATAACCGATTGTATCTTGATAATGGAATGTTGTTATGTTTAATCCGTTGGAGTTGTTTTTCGGATTTTGATTTTACAAAGAATAGAAAAGAAAATTAAACGGGCAAGAAAAAATGCAATAGCTATGGCGAAAGCAGAAGTTGCAAGGTATAAGCAAAAGGCAGAAACTATTCAGTAAGTATTTTAAATTTTAATGTTCTGTTTTTTTAAATTCAATTTCTATCCTGCCGCTGTTGTGTGGCTGGCCTGCTATATCCAGTGTGTTTTTGCCCAGGTCAATGAGATTCCATTTAATATTGAAACCATACATAGAGTTATACTCAACCGATTTCAAATCTTCAATGGTAAGATAATCCTGGTCTAATTTATTTTGAAATGAATAATGGCCGTTATCAATGGACACATCATTGCCGGTATCATCAGTCCGCAAAATAAACACTTCACCATCTTTAAAATACCAAAGCACCTTATTGTTATTAGCTGTGGTGCCATATTGCGAAGTACCATACGCAGGGCTCCAATATCCCTGCAACTCGCTGTTGAGTTTCTTTTTAGATTTTAAAAATGTGTTTGTTTCGCACGAGGATAACAAAGCGCAAATCATAATGCCTGGAATAAGTTTGAGAAAATTCATTTGTGGGGGAGTGTTAAATAAAATAGGTAAAATGCAATTATATGTAGGCAAATGTAGGTTTTAAATCTGATATAAGCAATAGTTAAAAAATTTCTGACATGGTTCCTTCATAGCTGGCGCGAGCTAAAAGCTCGTGCCGCGAAATCTTGTGCCGCAGCATAACCCCAAACCCCTAAAGGGGGTTTTCGTTGACGCTGGGTAATTTTTCTCCAGAGAATGCTCACAGTTGCGGCTGAGTCCTTTTCTGTTTAGTTAACAGCTTTTCAATACCTTCGTTGCAACATTATGATTTCAGTCAGCCATGAAAAAACACTTCCTTATTTTATTCTTTGTTGCATGTTCCTTTAATTTATTTGCGCAAGAGCAAAAACCTGAACCCACATTCGGACGAAACATATTTAGTTTTTCTCCTGTGCAGAAAGTGGCTAATGGTTATTACAGTAATTACTCAGGTGTTTTTATGAACCTTGCCTATGAGCGTATTTTTAAAAATGAGCATGTTGCGGTTAAGCTTCCTTTAAGTGTTTCAGTTAACAGTCCGCCTTATTTTTATTTCATGCCTGCTTTAAGATTTTATCCTAAAAAACCAGGTATAGTTAGTTTTGGATTTGGACCACAGTTGTATTTTGGAACAGGAAATGTTAAGGTAAAAAATTTAACCCGCTATAACTATTATCTTCAGATTGATGTTGCCGATACAACATATACCGAAAAAAGAATTCAATCAGGCACCGGCTTAAACCTTAACCTTGGCATCACTATACCAAAGGGTGTGTATATTGAAATCGAAATAGGAGGCATGCTCGCTTTTTATGACAGCTTGTTTAAGGATGAACTTTTAATGCCGCAATATTTTGGAGGTTCAATATCCTCAATATTTAGTGCACAAGGCAACCTTTCTTTTGGGTATAGATTTTAATTGAGATGTGTCGTCATTTATCTCAAAATAAAATTCTGTCCCAAATAAAGCCTGCGCACTTCGGGGTCGTTAGCAAGTTGCTCTGATGTGCCGGCTTTTAAAATTCTTCCTTCGTATAAAAGATAGGCGCGGTCGGTTATGCTTAATGTTTCGTGTACGTTATGGTCGGTGATTAAGATGCCTATGTTTTTTGTTTTCAGCTTGGCTACAATGGTTTGAATATCTTCAACTGCAATGGGGTCAACACCAGCAAATGGTTCATCTAACAAAATAAATTTAGGATCAACTGCCAATGCACGGGCTATTTCAGTTCTGCGTCTTTCGCCACCGCTTAATACATTGCCAATGTATTTGCGTTTATGCGCAAGGTTAAATTCTTCTAACAATGAATCACATTTTTCGCGCTGCTCTTTTTTGGTGAGCGATGTAAACTCCAGCACAGCTAAAATATTATCTTCAATGCTCAGTTGACGGAAAACGCTTGCTTCCTGGGCAAGGTAGCCGATGCCCATTCTTGCGCGTTTATACATGGCAAGTTCAGTGATTTCTGTTTGATCGAGAAAAATTTTTCCTTCATTGGGTCTTATCAATCCCACAACCATGTAAAACGTTGTTGTTTTACCGGCACCGTTTGGTCCAAGCAAACCAACAATTTCGCCCTGCTCCACTTCAATGCTCACATCATTAACCACGGTGCGGCTTTTATATCGTTTTACTAAATGTTCGGCTCTTAATTTCATTGCTCAAATGTAGCAGTTGTTTTTTGCGAATTGTTTATTTACCATATTTTCAATTGTCTGAATCAGGATGGATTCGACAAGCTCACCACAAGTTTATAAGATTATAGGATTTCCATATTTCCATATTCCCCTATATCCATATTCTCCTATATCCATCCCCCTTAGAACGACAACTGCAAACTTGCTCTTATACCAAACTGTGGCGGCAACTTTGTATCGGGGAAACGTTCTTTATAAAGCGCGAAGTAATCTTCATTATTATATGTCATCCGCCATAAAAAATCAACACGTAATATTTTTAAAATATTTTCAACTCCCAAACCGGCTTCCATGTAAGGTTTGGTGAGCGAACTAAATGCATTCGGGTTAACTAATATTTCCCGGTTTCTATCGCTCAGGTAACCGCTGATGGCTTTGATGGAAGCTACCTCGCGCCACTTTAATTTTCGAAGCAACGGTATTTTATTCAGGAAAAAACCATCGAAGTGATGGGCGTAATAAATGCTGCCGTAAAAATCGCTTACAAACTCATAATAGTTCATCATGTTAAAGGCGGCATAATCGTAAAAATAGGTTTCGTTACCGGGATGTACAAAAAGCAATGGATAGGGAACAACGCCCCACATTTTGCCAAAACTAATATTGTAATATCCATAACCAATGGGGTTGATATTTATATTGTCAGAAATTTTGAAATCAATTTTGGTATAAGAAAAATCACTTTTTAAAACGCCTTTAAAACCCTGCGTTAAATTGGTTTGTATGAGCGGCTTGGTAGAACCTAAACTGGTGCGCCCGTGTTTGGTAACCACAAATTTTTCGTGCAATAAAAACCGGGTAAATAAACTAACCTGGCTTTGAATAATGTTCTCGTGTATTTCGGTTTTTTCGGGATTGGTGTAATAAGCATAACTCAATGTTCCTATTGGATTAAGGTTGCCGTAAGTAAAGGTAATGCGATTGCTTAAACCTTCAAACCACTCCCGTTCATAATAGATTTTACGACCTATAGTTTCGGTAAGTTTATTACTAGGGCTTCGCCTGAAAAGAGATGAAAGAATGTTATCATCCTGAAATGCATTTTCACTTTGCCCCAATTGCTGAATATCATCAATGTATTGAAACCCGGCTAACACGCGTGGCTTCTTGCTGAAATAATAATCGGCACCTGCACTAAATTTAAAACGTCCGTCTTTTGTGCCATAGGCAAGGTATCCGTTGAGTTGTATTTTGTCGCTGAAATTTACATTTGTTTTACCTCCCAGCCTGAAACGGACTCCTTCAATAGCATTAAATGACAAGGTGGTAAAATAAGGTCCGAAATCAAATTTACCGACTTCTTTATAACCTGTGAAGAATAAGGTTAAAATGTCAACGTAGGTTTTATAAGCAGGTAAAGTTTGAATGGTATCCACCATGGCATATATACCTTTTTCACGTTCGCTCAAACTATCGTGCCTGTTTTCATTCCAATAGCTGATGTCTTTATCCATAGCATTATCCAACACAGTGATATCATCGGGTCCTTTAAATACACTATCGTTAATAGGCTGATTAATCACAAAGTCTTTGTAAGTAGTTGTTTTGCGACCGATCATACTCATGCCTTCCTGATTTTTAAGCGGAGCAAATTCAAGCACGAGCAAATCTTTACTGGGCATCCAGTTTTTATTATCAACCCATTTAAATTCTTCAACTAATGCGAGGTCTTCAATAAAGTTTATATTAGCTTTTTCGCTTAAGCGCATCTGAATTTTTTTGATGGCAAATGTGGTATCGTGCACCCAAAAATCGCCAATAAAAGTTAAGTCGCCTTGCCTGCGTGGCTTGAATTTCATTTTATAACACCAGTTGTTATCTATAAAAAGGCTATCGCTTAAATAGTATTTGTAATACAACTGGCCAATGCCTGCAATAGGCGACACAAAACTTTTTCCAAACACATCAATAAAATTATCATACACATTTATGCTTTGATACATATCGCCCATAAACTGCGTTACGCTTGCATTTTCGAGCCCGCTCACCTTGCTGGCATAAATTATTTCTTTCTTTTGTTTGGGGCTGGTTTTATAATAAAAGTTGGATAAATTTTCGGTAATAAACATGGGCAAAAAAGGTTTCTCATTGGTTTCGCTGCTGTCTATTTTATCAAATATAAATGCAAACGGTTTGATCAGTTTACCGTTTTTAAATTTCTCGCTGATGTTGGCCAGGTCAAACTCTACCTTGTTATATACCTGGTATTGATAGGATTCTAACTTTCGCTTGTTGTTATCGTCTTTATGCTCAATAATTTTACGGAATAAAATATCGGCAGGGTTCTCTCCGGCCTTAACTGTTATCTCACCAATTTCATTGTGGTTAATTTTCATTTTTACATTGATCACCTGCGCCTGGCCTTTTTTTAATTTGAAAGCAACCCGTTTATAACCTACACAGGTAAATATTACAGAGTCGGCTGGTTTAGTTGTTGATACCTCATACTTGCCATCAAAATCAGTATTGGCGCCATCTGTAGTTCCTTTAAAAACCACAGCTACAAATGGAATGGGTTCATTTGTTAATACATCGTTTACTTTACCGGTTACCTTTGTAACCTGTGCATTAGAAATTAAAAATGCAGCATTGAAAATTAAGGTTATGAGAAAAAGCCTGACGATTGGCCATTGACGATTGAGCATTGGAAATAATCCAACTTTCAATTTACAATGATTAAATTTATCTGTAAGTAATTTATTTGATTTCAATTTTTAAATAGATCGGGTGATTAAAAATGCAAAGCAATTATTAATTTTTAACTATCAATTATCAATCAGTTATCCAAGCGCTTCCCAAAACTCAACTGCCCTGCGCGTGTGAGGAATAACGATAGAGCCACCTACAATATTGGCCACAGCAAATACTTCAAATACTTCATCAGTGGTTACGCCTAACTCTTTGCATTTGCCAAGATGGTATTTAATGCAATCATCGCAACGCAAAACCATTGATGCCACAAGGCCAAGCAGTTCTTTTGTTTTGGATGATAACGCCCCGTCAACATAAGTATTGGTATCAAGATTGAAAAACCTTTTAAGCACAAGATTATCCTGGCCTAAAATTTTTTCATTCATGCGCTGGCGGTATTCATTAAAGTTAGCTACTAATTCACTCATGCTTTCTTGAATTGAGAATTAAGAATTAAAATGTTGCGGCAAAATGCTTCATGCAAAACGTTTCAAATGTATAAAGAGTGTGATGAAATAAAAATGTGGCTTAAATTCTGTGACTTCAAAAATATTGTGTTTAGTATTTTATGTAAACTGCCAAACCCGTAATTACCAATGCTTGATATTCCTCTTCACTACTTTCAGAATTTTTATCAAATGCAGTTAGCAACTCTATAAGCGTTGATCCGCGGGTTCGGGTTTCCTGGTCAACTTTAATGTCAAACACTGCATTAGCGCCAAGCTTAAATGCCTTCTGACGTAGCAATTCAGCCAATTCAGATTCTGTAGTATTTTTCTTACCTTCTACTTTTAAACTTGCAATGCGTATATAAACTGAGTCAGGTAATTCACATGTACCATTGAAAAGTTCAACCTCTCGAAAATATTCTAAACTATCGTGTGTAATTTTATTTTCGGGTATAACAGTAACTTCTGTTTTATAACCGTAAAAGCATGAAGCAAAGCATAACATGCAAACAATAATAAAAACTGTTATAAACGTTTCGGGTCGCAGATTCATAGAAATGTGAACGAAAAGAAATGCTTCAAATTTCAAAAAAAAATTAGGGATTACCGTATTTTACCAAAAAAATTTAACCATGCCGAACGCGAAAGTTTAAAATTATAAGGTGCAAAAAATACAAGCACCGAAAAAATGGTAGTGAGTAAATTTTTTGTGCTGTCAACTTTAAGTTTCCATAATAAAAGCCATGTTAGTCCTGATAATCCCACACCAAAAATATAACTCATATAGGCAGCGCCAAAATAAAAACCTTCTTCTGGAGAAAAATTCTGATTGCATTTATCGCAACGTTTATTCATGATACCAAAATCCCACCAGCGAAATTTTGTTCGGGGCTTAAACATTTTTCCTTCATGGCAATTCGGGCAACGGCAAAGTAAAATGCTGTAAAGTTTTGTGTGTTTTAACATCGGGCGAAGATAATTTTGATTGAGACATTTTCAATAAATTGAAAAACCTTTGTGAAAAACATATTGCGTACGGCCGGTATTTTTAATTATGTAGAGACGCCATGCAGGCGTCTCTACTTTTCAAAAAAATTATACTTTCGCATTGTTATAAATCACTCACTCCAAAAGCAAAAACATTATGAAAAAACTCATCAATTTAGTATTGGCAGCATCTTTATGCATAATGTATTCATGCGGCAATAAAGAAAACAAATCAATGGAAGCTGACAAAAGCAGCAGTTCAACTGAAACTAATAAAGCCATCTACATGAAAGTGATGGATGCATTTCAAACCGGCAATATTGATAGCCTGGCAAATTATGTTACTGAAAATACCGTTGATCACAACCAGGATCCCATGATTAAAAGCACCGGGCTACAGGCTCTGAAAGATGCAATTGCAATGGTACACACGGCATACCCTGACTTGAAAATTACAATGATATCAATGATTGGCGAATGGGATATGGTTGTTGCTCACTTCAATATGAAAGGCACCAATACAGGGGCTTATGGTACTTAGCCAGCAACTAATAAAGCGGTGGATGTAAATGGTGTTGATATTGTAAGAATTGCTGATGGAAAATCCGTGGAGCGTTGGGGTTATTGGGAAGAATCAAAAATGATGCAGCAATTAGGAGTGATGCCCAATATGAGTGCTCCGAGAGACAGTGCTGCTAAAATGTAAGTTCTTCTCAGGAATAATTCAATAAAAAAACCATGACTTTATTTCATGGTTTTTTTCTTTGCAAGAAACAATAAAGCAAATCAGATGACACAATCAAAAATAAAATCAATTGCAAACAAATGGTTTGAAGCATTTAATAAACATGATTTGGAAATGCTGCTTTTATTATATGATGAAAATGCCAAACACTTTAGTCCCAAATTACAAATCCGCCAACCTGAAACTAAGGGATTAATAAAAGGAAAACCTGCTCTGCGATCCTGGTGGAAGGATTCTTTTGACCGGCTTCCAACTTTACGTTATGAAGTCACTAAACTCATTGCGGATGATAAATGTGTTTTTTTGGAATATGTAAGACACGTAAATGGAGAGGAAGATTTGAAAGTGGGAGAAGTGCTTGAAGTTGAAAATAATTTGATTGTTGCATCGCGGGTTTATCATCAATAACCCTCAATGATCTTTTTGTTTTATTGATGATTTGAGTTGCTTTTCATCATTATTCATCATTCCAGTTGTGATTTTCGACTGCTATTTGGGTTTTTTATGGTAAAAAAGTGACACTTTTCATACATTAAACTTTGTGTTTTTTAAAATAATTTACCTTATAATCAATAAGTTATGAATTATTTTAGTACTATGTGTTGCATAGTACTATTTTAAAGACATATCTTTGCTTCGTCAAATACAGGGTATAACACTTTAAAAAATTATAAAATGAAAAATTCAATCACAAAACTCACAATCGCAATCTCAATTGCACTATTTGGTTTCAATGCAGTTAATGCATCATCAAACGACTCTGCTTCACCGCAGGTTGTTAAAACAATAATCATTGATGGAAAAATTTATCCGTTAATAAATCTTCCCGCTGCTGAGGTTAATGCATCAGGAATTGTAAAACCTGTTTCATTTAACAAAGAAGATATTAACCTGATGGCTGCAAACAGCAGCAAAATGGTTAAGGTTGAAAAACATAACGGTGTTTTTATGCCGAGTGTATTATTAGCCGAAGCAAATGTTGTAGCATTCAGAAATGATGCAAATAAGCATGTCAGCTTAAAAGGAATATTTTCATCTGTTTTCAGTTTTATTTATAGCCATGTTGCTCATTTTGGCGTAATTCACTAAAATTTCGATTGGTGTTTGTTGGGGTCAAAATTTTATTACATTTGCGCTCCTTAAAAATAAATAACATATATGCTGATAGTACCTATTAAAGAGAACGAATCCATAGATAAAGCTTTAAAGAAGTTTAAAAAGAAATTCGAAAAAACCGGAGCGGTTAAACAACTTCGTGCACGCCAGGCATTTGAAAAGCCATCGGTTGCCCGCAGAACAGAAATTAAAAAGGCCATTTATAAGGCCAACCTTAATCGCAGCGAAGATTAATCGTTACCATTCATAAAACACATTAACCGGTAGTATTATTACTATCGGTTTTTTTGTTTTTATTATTTGAAGGCATCACTTTCACTTTTAAAATTTAGTATTTTTACAGTGTTTATTTAACGTTGGCTTTATGCCTGTAAAAAAATTCCTGCAGTACATTCAATTTGAGAAACGGTATTCTCCCCATACTGTTACTGCCTATCAATCAGATTTAAATCAATTTATCATTTATCTGAATGCTCAATTTCAAACTGATGATATCGCAAAAGCAAATCATTTTTTTATCCGCTCGTGGATTGTTAGTTTAATTGAAGCAAAAATCAATACACGTTCCATCAACAGAAAAATTACTGTTCTTAAATCATTTTATAAATTTTTAATGCGCGAGCAGATGATTGAGCAAAACCCGATGATTAAAATTCAATCTCCCAAAAACAGCAAGCGTCTTCCGGTGTTTGTGGATAAAATAAAAATGAATGACGTGCTGAATGATGAAAATTATGAAAACGACTTTGAAGGTTTGAGGGATAAATTAATGGTGGATATGTTTTACAACACCGGGATGCGTTTAAGTGAACTCACTAATCTTAAATTGCAGGATATAAATCAGCAGGTTTGCAGCATCAAAGTATTAGGAAAAAGAAATAAAGAGAGAATCATTCCGTATGCATTGCCTCTTAATAGTTTGATTACTGAATATCTTAACGAACGTACAAAAAAGTTGAGCGAGGTTGAATCAGACAGTTTGAGCCTGTTCATTAACTGTAAGGGTAAAGCAGTATATAATAAGTTAGTGTATCGCGTGGTTAATGAAAAAGTAGGCAATAAGACTACATTGAAAAAGAAAAGCCCCCACGTTTTACGTCATACCTTTGCAACTCATTTACTTGATAATGGTGCCGATTTAAATGCAGTAAAAGAATTACTTGGTCACTCCAGTTTGGCGGCCACGCAGGTTTATACCCATAACACGATTGAAAAATTAAAGAACACTCATAAACAAGCTCACCCCAGGGGATAATTTTTTTTGCAGTTACATCACAAACGAAAACACCTTTTTTAAAATTCGCATTAAGCGATTTGATTTAAATTATTTTTTTATATCACCTCAATGTTTAACCCCTTAATAAATTAAGCTATGAAACTAAAAGTGCAAAGCATACATTTTGATGCCGATCAGAAACTGATTGATTTTATTAACGAAAAGGTGGACAAGCTGCTCCATATTTATGAAGACGTTCTTGACGGAGAAGTTTTTCTCAAACTTGACAAATCTGATTCTCTAAAAAATAAAATTACGGAGATCAAGCTCCACACACGCGGCAAGGTGTTATTTGCCAAGGAGCAGTGCAGCACTTTTGAAGAAGCTACCGATTCAGCCATTGATGCTTTGCGTAAGCAACTCAGCAAGCATAAGGAGAAATCAAAACATCTCTAAACATTGTTAAAAATAAAAAAATCACCGGACTTCAATCAGATGTCCGGTGATTTTTTTTTGCGCTTATGCTATTCTGATTTTTGAGAAATCAATTAATTACTCTCACTTCAAAAATATATGACTTTAAAGTTTTTAATTGCTGCACACGGGGCTGCTTTGAAAGTGTTTTCTTGTTGCTTAAAGTAAAGTCCTTTTCAAAATCTTTATCGTCAACAGTTTTTAAAGCATCAACGATGTAAGAAGATTTAATTGCGAATGACGCAGCATCAGTTTGCATTTGCTTGCCGCTTATAACTCCCACAATATTCCCTCTTTCATCAAAAAGCGGTCCGCCACTATTACCCGGATTCAGCGGCACTGAAACCTGGTAAGCAATAGTATCATCCTGGTAACCCGTGAGTGAACTCACGGAACCTTCGCCATAAACCAAATCAGTGCGCGGATAGCCTAAGGTGAATACCTTTTGTCCCATCTCGGCATTTTGAGAATAAAAATTATAAGGAATTGATTTAGGTGATTCAAATGAACTGTCCTCAATTTTAAGCAATGCAAAATCACAAGCAGCATTAGTTGCAATTACATGTGCATTATAAGCATATCCATCATTAACAACTTCAATGTTATTGGCATTATTAACTATATGCAAACTGGTAATCAAATATCCCTTGGCAGTAACGAGAAAACTTGTACCGCTGTAAATGCCCGCTACTGCCGGTTTCTTTTGAGTTGCCGATGCAATAGATTTTATCTGGTTATTGATAACACGTTGCGTTTTTTTAATTTGTGCAACATCATTTACCAATGCTCTATAACCACTTGGTATTTGGGTACCATAGTATTTTGTAAGCACAAGGGCTGTACCAAGCACACTAATGATTGCTACCGAAGCTGCCACACTTATTAAACGAATATTTTTTCTAAACAACTTAATTACCTTACCCGTTTGACCCGGTGCAGCAATCAAATTCTTTTCTTCTATCAAATCTGCATGAGCCACATCCATTTCACCTTTTAGTTTTTCGCGACTTACGAAGTGCTCAAAAGAAGTATAAAACTGAAGGTACTCATTAACTGCATTGGCGTAAGCGGCATCGCTTTTCACTTTTGCTTCAAACTCGCTTTGTTCATCAGCGGTCATCACACCTTTAATATACCGCTCCGCTTTTTCTACTATGGTCTCGTCTATATTCATCTCAATTAATTTTTTCTGTTTCCAATTTTACTTCTTATACAATTCGAAGAAGTAGCGTTTAAGGCGGTTCATGCATTTGTACTTTTGATTCTTGGTATTATCGGCATTCGTATAGCCAAATTTTTCCGTCATCGTTTGCATGTTTAAATCATTGATATAAAAATCTGTTATCAACGATTTGCAAGGCTCGCCTAATTTTGCCATTGCATCTTTCATATACAGGTATTGAATTTTCTCGGCATCCCAATCTCTTACTTCCTCTTCAACATGAATAAATTCTTCCTGCTCTTCAATCTTGCCTGTAAACTTTTCTTTCCGTTCTAATTGTTTCAGCCAAAGATTGCGGCAAATAGAATAAAGAAATGTTTTTAAAGAACTGCTTAACTGCAGGTTATTGCCTTTTATCTTTTCATATAAAACAATAACTGCATCCTGGTAAACATCTTTCGCCTCCTGCTCATCGCCACCATTTTGAATTATAAAATGATGAATAGAACCAAAATGCATTTTATAAAACACCTGCAATACAGCCTTGTCATGCTGCCTTATTCCTTCAATAATTTCGTTATCGCTGTAAGTCACAAAATGCTTTGGCTAATGATTAATACGATTGGCCGGCAAAAGTAACCCAATGATTGAAAGTTTTTTAACTGGGGAATTTGGAAATAAGGAAATAAGGACATAGGGAAATATGGATATTGGGCGATTGGGCGATTGGAAAAAGGTGCCTCTTTAAAAATTAAATTTCAATTTTTATGATTGAAAATCAGCTACATATAACTATTGTAAATATTTATTTAAAAATGTTGGGTTACTATTTCGGGTTACTGGTATTAAGAGCAAGTTTAACGTTAAACAAATAAAAACAAATTCAAAAAATGAAGAACACATTCAAATTAATCGCTGTAGCTGTTGCTTTAACTGCTGCAGTTGCTTGCTCAGGTAACAAAACTGCTGAATCAACTACTGCTACAGATTCTGCTGCAACAGTTGAAGCTACTAACGCTATGGTTGACTCAACTGCTAACGCTGCTAATGCAATGGTAGATTCGTCTGCTGCTGCTGCAGGTGCTATGGTTGACAGTGCTGCTGATGCAATGAAGAAGTAATTGTTAATTTCTATAGGGTTAGCCCCG
>JBDTRM010000084.1:0-11475 GCA_039931675.1 Bacteroidia bacterium
GCGAATAATTATTCGCCCTTAACACTGCATAGCATAGAGCGAATAATTATTCGCCCGTACATTTTTTTCCCATCAAAAATCCTTATAATCCAACCGTTTCATAGCTTTCATAATCCATACTGATTTCCGTTGAATATATGCTGATGGTTTTGAAGGATTAAATTTAAACGGATTAGGTAAACAAGCTGCAATCAAAGAAGCTTCGCTCGCAGTGAGCTTTGATGCAGGTTTATTAAAATAAGATTGCGATGCAGCCTCGGCACCATAAACTCCATCGCCCATTTCAATTACATTAAGATATACTTCCATGATGCGTTCTTTGCTCCAAAAAATCTCGATAAGAAAAGTAAAATACACTTCAAACCCCTTGCGTAAATAGCTACGCGACTGCGTGAGGAAAACATTTTTTGCAGTTTGCTGTGATATGGTGCTGGCTCCGTGAACCTTCCTGCCCTTCATGCGCTCATTGTATTTCTGCGCTTTTTCTATTGCCTCCAAATCGAACCCATAATGATCTTCGAAGTTCTGATCTTCACTTGCTATAACGGCTTCGGGCAGCCGTTCCGAAATCTTATCGAGCGATACCCAATGCTTATTCATCTTCATTTCCTTACCATCACTTTTTTGTTCCACACAACGTATCAGCATCAAAGGTGTAAAGGGTATAGGCACCCATCTAAAAATGATGACCGATAATATGCTTATCACAAAAAACCAGATGATAACCCGTTTGGCAAACCGCAATATCTTTAAGAAAAACTCTTTCATTAAACTTATTTATGTCTTGCAAGAAAAGCGAAAAAGCTGACATTATAAATAATGTTGAATGTTGAATTGAAGTGCCTTATTTACTTCATTATTCAAAATTCAAAATTATTCAAATTACATTCCCCTCAAGCCTTTATTTCTCTGAGGGTACACAATTCCTTAATCTACACGCTTATCATGATGATATTCAGAGTTTAAATGTTCATTTCTGAAGTCCGATACCTCATTTTTTGGAATCAAATAGATATAAATTTAATGTTATGAAAAGTTATACTAAAGAAATGACAAGTTTAAGTAATGTAATGATTAGTTTGACTAAAGAAATGCTAAGTTAGATTAAACAAATACTAAGTTAGACTAAAGAAATATTGAGTTTAACTAAAGAAATGCTGAGTGAGACTAAAGAAATACTGAGTTATAGTAAAGTAATGCTAAATTTTGCCTTCGCAGCTATGTTTATACAAGTTTAATTCAAAAAATGGCTGGCAAACTTAACGGTTCCGCTTTCGCGGGAGTTTACGTCTGAGCGTAAACCCGGGATACCATCCCCAGTTTTTTCAAAAGGTTTGCGCGCTCGGGATGGTATCCCGTGTTACATTAACAATCGCTTGTTATTAAAAGCCTTGGGTACAGATAACACTATATAATATGTATATTAATTTTACCTCATGATTACTCGCTTCAAAGCCATTTTTATTTCGTTGATATCAGCAACTATCGGTTACTCTCAGCCGAATAATAAAGACACTCCCCAAACCCGTTTAACAGTTGCCGATTACATAACAGAGTATGCCGATGATGCAGTGCTCGACATGAAAAAAACCGGTGTGCCCGCCAGCATTACACTTGCACAGGGAATGTACGAAAGCGATTACGGCAACTCTCCATTGGCGCTTGACGCGAAAAATCATTTCGGCATCAAATGCCATAAAGAATGGACAGGCGATACTTTTCACCAGGATGATGATGAAAAGAATGAGTGTTTCAGAAAATACAAAACGGTTTTGGATTCTTACATTGATCACTCCATGTTTCTGAAAACCCGCGACCGTTATAAGTTTTTATTTGATTTAGATGCCACCGATTATAAAGGCTGGGCAAAAGGACTAAAAAAAGCCGGCTACGCCACCAATCCTGAATATGCAAATCGCCTCATCAAAATAATTGAAGAAAGTAATTTAAACCGTTTCGATAAAGAAGGTGAAAAAGCTGTGGCTGAATTGAAATTAAAAGAACAATCAGAACCGGTAAAATCTGAAACAAAAACATCATCCACCAAACCAACTTTTAATATTCCAACAAAAACTTTATGCGATGATATTCCATTTCTGATAGCTGCTAAAGGCGATACATGGTTCAAGCTTGCGAAGGAAAATAATATTGAGTTGGGCGATATCTATAAATATAATGATGCTGATGCCAATATGATTATCAGGAATGGAATGTTGATCTATCTCAACCGTAAACATAACCGCAGCAGCGAAGATTCGTACACAGCAAGAAAAGGCGACTCGATGTGGTATATTTCACAGGTTTACGGAGTTAAGCTTCGCAAGCTTTATCGCCATAATAAAATGCATGCCGGCACTGAACCTCAACCGGGTCAGAAAATAAAATTACGTTGATAGTTTTGTTTTTATGGAAGAATAAAAATCACAAAAATTTGGATTTCAATAAAAGTGTGACTATATTTGAACTGTGTTATGAAAAACTAAAGTTTAATTAACCAGCAATAATATTTCAAAACACACGTTAAGTTTCAAATAATTTTTTCGTTTAATCTCTAAAACCCCGCGCGCATAGTACAACTCTACCATTAATTGTTTTCGTAATTACTTACCCTTAATTAATGGAAGTCACATGCAGCAAAAAAAAGAAGCATCAGACAATGAGTTAGTCGCATCTTACCTTAAAGGTGATGAGCGTAGTTTACAGGTTTTAATTATCCGTCACAAAAGCCGGATTTTCACTTCAATTTATTTATTGGTAAAAGAAAAAGAATTGGCCAACGATCTTTTTCAGGATACTTTTATTAAAGTGATCAATACACTAAGATCGGGCCATTATAAAGAAGAAGGCAAATTCTTACCCTGGGTGGTCAGGATTGCCCATAACTTAGTAATTGATTATTTCCGCAGAGAGCAACGTATGCCAATGGTGCGCGATACTGAAGAGTATAGTGTTATCAACAACATCAGGTTAGTGGATGAAAATGTGGAAGACCGAATGGTGACCGAACAAATTTACCACGAAGTGCGCATGCTCATTGAAGAACTGCCCGAAGAGCAGCGCGAAGTGGTGATGATGCGTCATTATGCCAACCTTAGCTTTAAAGAAATTGCCGACATTATGGATTGCAGTATCAATACTGCATTAGGCCGCATGCGTTATGCGATCTTAAACATGCGCAAGATTATGGAAAAGAAAAAGCTGGTGCTTGAACGATAACTTTGTTAGTTCTCATTTACATTAAATTGTATTAGAAATGCACTTCTTAAAAAAAGTGCATTTTTTTTATCCTTGCACAATAACACAAAACAGGTGGCGTTATTGATTCAAATTTAAAACAAAATATGCCTATGAGCAGTACTACTACAAATGAATTAATTGACTACCTGCTAAATGAAACAGAGTTACAGGATAGTGTTGAAGTACAACATGCAATTGACACCAATGATCAGGTGCATGCAGCGTACGAAGAACTTAAAGAATCAATGGATATTTTAGATCATGTGTTGATGGAGCCGGAGCAAGAATCCATAGATATTATTATGAGTTATTCAGCGCTTACGAAAGATCTTCAATCGTAAAGTTCTTAATTCCCATTGATGTTTAACGAGGATACACCCGTAAGTGTACCCTCGTTTTTATTTTATATCAACGAATTCAGATTCGTAATTCGTTGATACTTTTGCACTCATGACAAGAAAGGAACGATTCGAAAAAATTATTGATTACTTCAGCACACATAATCCCGATGCCGAAACGGAGTTGGTTTATGAAAGTCCTTTTCAATTGTTAGTGTCTGTAATTCTTTCAGCACAATGCACTGATAAGAGGGTTAACATGACGACACCGAAGCTTTTTGAAGCCTTTCCTGATGCAGAGACACTTGCTGCTTCAACTCCCGATAAAGTATTTCCGTATATTAGAAGTATAAGTTATCCCAATAATAAAGCAAAAAATCTTGTAGGGATGGCTAAGCTTTTGAGTACAGAATTTAAAAGTATTGTTCCGTCAACAATTGATGAACTGATTAAACTTCCGGGAGTTGGGCGTAAAACTGCTAATGTAATTTCGTCAGTTGTCTATAACCAGCCGGCTATGGCTGTTGATACACATGTTTTCAGGGTTTCGGCACGGTTAGGTTTAACAGTGAATGCAAAAACACCTTTGGCTACAGAAAAACAATTGGTGAAATATATCCCTAAAGAAAAAATTCAGATCGCCCATCATTGGCTCATTTTGCATGGACGATATGTTTGCACAGCGCGAAATCCAAAATGCGAAACATGCAAGATTGCAGCTTATTGCAAATACTTTGAAAAGAATTTTTGAGAATACTAACACAGTTAAGTTATGATGAAATATTGGTGCTTATAACACAACGAATTCTAAATTTGCACGTTGTTTGAGTCAAAGCATTTTGCTATATTTATCACCAATGAAAAGAATTATGATAGTTGCGTTTATGTTTTGTGTTAATGTGCTTTATGCGCAAAATGACACTATACATAAAACCTACAGCACAGTTGTAGAAGGTGATACTATCCCGCTTGTTTACATGCAAACTGTTGACGTTGTTGCTTCTTTAAGTCCCGAAGCGGCAGCGCAGTTGAAAGCATATTATATTTTAAGAAGAGATGTGTTACGTACCTATCCTTATGCAAAATATGCAGCGCGAAAGCTGAAAGAAATTAATGATCACGCTGAAACTCTTAGTTCCGAAAAAGAAAAAAGACGTTATATAAAAGCTACTGAAGATGATTTGAAAGACAAGTTTGAAGATGATCTTAAAAAACTAACTATTAACCAGGGACGCATACTAATGAAGCTGATTGATCGCGAAACCGGAAACGATACCTACTCCGTTGTGAAAGAATTACGTGGTGGCTTTAAAGCTTTTATGTGGCAAGGTGTTGCAAAAATATTCGGAGATAATCTTAAAGATAAGTATGATGCTGCAGGCGAGGACAAACCTATCGAAGACATTGTTCAACAAATTGAAACTGGTCAATTACCGATACCCGCAGCCTATCAATCGCTGAAATTGCAATCAAATTAAGCATTTCAATTAAGTATATATTCTAAAATGCCAGATTGATTTCTTTTCAATACGTGCAACAAACTGTGTAAAACTATTCTGAAATTTTTTCTGAGCAAAAACTAATAAGCGTTATATTTTCGCATCCCCATTTTTCAGGAAATTATTCCTTTAACTCATTACTACCGAATTTTGCAATGGATACCGCATCAGAAAATATAAACTATAAAAAGCGCAAGCCCGTAAAGCCTGTAACATCTCTTCAACTCGCTGCCGACCTTGGCAAACTGCCTCCACAAGCTGTGGACATTGAAGAGGCGGTTCTTGGTGCATTGATGCTCGAAAAAAATGCACTCAATACTGTTATTGATGTCATCAAGCCCGAGGCATTTTACAAAGAAGCGCATCAAAAAATCTTTGCCGCCATCCATTACCTCTTTCACAATGCACAGCCTATTGACATTTTAACTGTTACACAACAGTTAAAGAAAACCGGTGAACTTGAATTGGTTGGCGGTCCTTATTACATTTCGCAGTTAACTAACCGCGTGGCAAGTGCTGCCAATATTGAGTTTCACTCACGCATCATCCTGCAAAAATTTATTCAGCGCGAATTGATTCGCATCTCTACTGATATAGTTCGTGATGCTTATGAAGATACCACCGATGTGCTTGCGTTATTAGATAAAGCCGAGAAAAATCTTTTCGCTATTGCTGAAGGAAACCTCCGCAAGCAATATGACAGTATGCAAGGATTGATTGCAAAAGCAATTAAAGAATACGAAAGTGCAGCCATGCTTGAAGAGGGTGTTATTGGCGTACCAAGCGGCTTTACCGAATTAGATCGTGTAACCGCAGGCTGGCAAAAATCTGATCTCATAATTATGGCAGCCCGCCCTGGTATGGGTAAAACGGCATTTGTATTATCGCTTGCGCGCAATGCTGCTGTGCGCTTTAATAAACCAGTTGCTTTTTTCAGTTGCGAGATGTCATCACTGCAATTGGTGAATCGCCTTATTTCAAGCGAGACAGAAATTAACGGTGAGAAGCTTCGTAAAGGAAATCTTACCGAAGCTGAATGGCAACAGTTGAATAAAAAAATTCAGCCGCTTGAAAATGCTCCTATTTATATTGACGATACTCCGGCACTTACGGTTTTTGAATTGCGAGCCAAATGCCGCAGGTTAGTTGCTGAACGCAAAGTTGAACTAATCATTATTGACTACTTGCAGTTAATGCAAACCGGTGGTGATAACCGTTCGGGAAACCGCGAACAGGAAATTTCTACAATATCACGCTCGCTAAAAGCCATTGCCAAAGAATTAAATGTGCCGGTTATTTGTTTATCACAGTTAAGCCGCGATGTGGAAAAACGAGGTGGCACAAAGAAACCACAGCTTTCCGATTTACGCGAATCGGGCGCAATTGAACAGGATGCTGATATGGTGTTGTTCATTTATCGTCCTGAATATTATGAGCAGGATAAAGATGCGCAAGGCATAAGCACTGTAGGACTTGCAGAAATTATTATTGCCAAAAACAGGAATGGTTCTTTGCGCTCTGTAAATC
The DNA here is from genome assembly GCA_039931675.1 of Bacteroidia bacterium. Taxonomy (GTDB): domain Bacteria; phylum Bacteroidota; class Bacteroidia; order AKYH767-A; family OLB10; genus JAEUTH01. The sequence goes on from JBDTRM010000084.1 coordinate 6,602, forward strand.
TTAAATTCATTGGTCACCTTACCAAGTTTACCGATTTTGATGAATATGAATTTGCTGATCAAACACAGCCTGTTACTTTCCGCAATGAGCCTGAGCGCGTAACCCGTGGTTCAAAAATGAATGATGAGGATGCACCTCCACCTTTTTAATTTCTGAATGTGATTTTTATCCGTGGTTGGCGTCCGGCCAACCGCCACTTCGTGAAATTTTTATATGTGTTTTGGCATCCGGCTAATTACAGTTGCGAATTTTTCATAAATGGTTTTACTGAAAAACTTTGTGGAATAATTATGTTTTGTAATCAAACCACAAAATCATTTATCATTTAACAAAATAACACTATGAAAAAATTGCTACCTATATGCCTGCTGTTACTCACAGCCATAAGCGCATATTCAAAAGACAACACTTTATCATTAATGCTTACTGAAGATGGTGAAATCAGGGGCCGTGTGACCGACAGCCAAACCGGAACCGGCATTCCATCAGCCAATGTAGTTATTCTGAGAGGCACAGAAATTATGGTTGCAGTAACATCAAATAATAATGGCGATTATGTGATTAAACCATTAAGACCTGGCAGTTATACTTTAAAGGCATCTTTTGTTGGTTATGCTCCCATGACTTTTAAAGAAGTAACAGTAAATGCAAACCGCTTCACTGAGGTAAATTTTAAACTTTCGTATAGCAATGATTTACCAATAGCCACTGTAAATGAAAAAATATATTTACCACCAATGATTGAAAAAGACAATGTGATTACCTGCAAGATTTTATCGGCAGAGGAAATTAAAGTTTCTCCATATACTAAATTAGCTGACTTTGTAGCTATGACTCCCAACACTTTTCAAAAGGAAGAAGGCGGTTCCATCAACGTTCGTGGTGCACGTTCAGAAGGAACGCAATATTACGTTGATGGCATTAAAGAAATTGGTGGATTTAGTTTACCTAAGAATGCCATTGCCCAGATTCAGGTTATAACCGGTGGCATACCGGCCATGTATGGTGATGCAACGGGAGGTATTGTAGTAATAACTACCAAAAGTTTTATGAGCGGTTGGTAAAACATTAGGTTTAAGGTTTTTGACATAATGCAGGAAGGTTGGAGGTAGAACTTCAATCTTTTTCTTTTTTATGAATTGAACCACCTCTTATTGCCAGGCATTATTTTCTGAAAAGTTCATTAATTTTTAAAGTAAGGCTATTTAACATTAGCTTAATAAATAATTAATGTATTATTTTCGCTCCGTGGAGAATCAATCGGCCAGCTATCCAAAATATACATTTAATGAAGCTCTTAACCAAGAGCAAATAAGCTATTTCAATCAAACGGGTTTTATTCAGTTTCGCAATTTCCTATCAAAAGACCATGTGAAAAACATTCTTGATTCATTAAATGAATTGCAGGAGCAATGGATCAGGGATGATGTTAAGGTAATTAATGGAGTTCCTATTCATTATGGATTTGATGACGAGGGAAATAAAATTGTTCACCGCTTTGCATTTACTTCATTGCACTGCCCCATAATACATGATTTAGTTAAAGGTCCTGAAATAAGAGAATTGCTGAAACTGTTAAACCGTACAGATGGTCGCATAGGCGAAACAGAAAAAGATGGTGTGGTAGTGAACCAGTATATCAATTCTGAAAAAAGCGAACGGAAACAGATGGGCTGGCACACAGATAGTTTACGCGATATATTCTACGGGCAAAAAATATTGCCAATGCTTAATGTTGGCATTTATTTATCCGATTCGAAGTTGGAACAAGGTGGATTAAAAATTTTACCGGGTACGCATAAACAAAGTATTTACAGCATGCTTTTCAAAAAACCATATTTTGTAAACAACGAACCTGATAAAAATGAAGTGTCGGTAATTGCCGAAGCCGGTGACCTTACCGTGCATCACGGGCATATATGGCACCGTGTGGCAATGGCACCTTTTATGGGAGTGGTGAGCAGGAGAATTATAATGTACATTCCTTTGATTTGTGGTAAACAAATTCCAAAAAGCGAAACAAGTGAAACTCCATTTTATCATCGCCTGAAAAAATTCGCAAAGAGATAAGCCAATGTCATACGCAATTATAACAGGTGCCAGCAAGGGGTTAGGAAAAGCAATATCCGAAGAACTTGCCTCACGTGGTTATGATCTTTTACTCGTAGCCCGCTCAGAAAACTTATTGGAAGCAGCAGCTACTGAACTCAAAAAAAAATATTCTATTAATGTTTTCTTTTTCCCTTGCGATCTTACGTTGCCCGGTGCCCCGCAAAAAGTTTATGACTGGTGCAACAATCAAAACTTTGAAATAAATATACTTATTAATAATGCCGGCTATGCTGTATGGGGATTATTCGAAACCAGGACTTTGGAAGATCAGCTCAACCTCATGCAACTTAATATGAATGCATTGGTGGCTCTTTCGCATTTGTTTATCCCCACACTTAAAAAAAACAAAAAAGCCTGGTTACTTAATGTATCAAGCACCGCTGCCTTCCAGGCTGTGCCTACGATGGCTGTTTATTCTGCATCCAAAGCATTTGTGCTTACATTTACAAGAGCTTTGAATTTTGAATTAAAAACCTCACCTGTGCATGTTAGCTGCCTCATTCCCGGTGCCGTTGAAACCCATTTCATGGAAAGGGCAAAAATGGATGCAATGAAATCGTATGCTGAAAAATTTAATATGTCGCCACAGTTGGTGGCTAAGATTGCTGTTAATGCTATGTTTAAAAATAAACTTGAGATTATTCCGGGTTTCTCTAACAGGTTTTCAGCTATAGGAACCAAGCTGCTTCCGAAAAAATTGGTTGAAAAAATTGCAGCGGGCATTTATCTGGATACTTTAAAGAAATCATCACGACTATAAACATCATTTCAGCCGCTTTTTGTCTTTAGCCGAATTTCCTTTAGGTTTGAGCGATTAAAATAACCTCAATCATTTATGAATCTCAACTATAATATTAATGAAGACAGCATCAAGAAACTTGTAAGCGAGTTAGATTACAAACTCGCAAGAGTTTACAAAGGTGGTGGTGACAAAGCTGCGGCTAAGCAGAAAGAGAAAAATAAAATGCTTGCGCGCGAGCGTATAGATTACCTGTTAGATAAAGATACGCCACGTATAGAAATAGGTGCCTTTGCTGCCAATGATATGTATGAAGAATACGGTGGCTGCCCAAGCGGTGGTGTAGTGATAATGATAGGTTATATAGCCGGCCGCCAGTGTATTGTTGTGGCTAACGATGCCACTGTAAAAGCTGGTGCATGGTTTCCCATGACTGCGAAAAAAAACCTCCGGGCACAGGAAATCTCCATGGAAAATAAATTACCAATTGTTTATTTGGTTGACAGTGCAGGCGTTTTTCTCCCCATGCAGGATGAAATATTTGCCGATAAGGAACACTTCGGGCGCATCTTTAGAAACAATGCAGTAATGAGTTCAATGGGTATTTTGCAGATAGCTGCTATTATGGGAAGTTGCGTAGCCGGTGGTGCTTACCTCCCTATCATGAGCGATGAAGCATGTATAGTTGATAAAACAGGTTCCATTTTCCTGGCAGGCTCGTATCTTGTAAAAGCGGCAATTGGCGAGGATGTGGACAATGAAACGCTTGGCGGTGCCACCACGCAATGCGAGATAAGCGGTGTAACCGATAATAAGTTTAAAGATGACGAAGCCTGCTTAGATTACCTGCGAAGTATATTCAGCAAGATAGGTGATTATGATAAAGCAGGATTTGATCGTGCAGAAGCATTTCCTCCATCCAAAGATCAAAATGAGATTTATGGTTTAATGCCAGTAGAGCGCGATAAGCAATTTGATATGCGCGATGTTATTGCGCGATTGGTTGATAACAGCGAATTTGATGAATACAAAGAAAAATACGGGCAAAGCATTATTTGCTGCACTGCACGTATTGACGGTTGGGCTGTGGGAATAGTAGCAAACCAGCGCAAAGTTGTAAAAAGCGGAAAAGGCGAAATGCAGTTTGGAGGAGTAATATACAGCGACAGTGCCGATAAATCTGCACGGTTTATTATGAACTGCAACCAACGTAAAATTCCTTTGGTTTTTTTACAGGATGTAACAGGTTTTATGGTAGGCAGCCGCAGCGAACATGGGGGCATTATAAAAGACGGAGCTAAAATGGTAAATGCTGTGAGTAACTCAGTGGTGCCTAAGTTTACCATTGTAATGGGAAATAGCTACGGTGCGGGTAATTATGCCATGTGTGGCAAAGCTTATGACCCCCGTTTGATTGTAGGATGGCCTACAGCACGTATAGCGGTGATGGGTGGTGCACAGGCGGCAAAAACATTATTGCAGATAACCACTTCAACAATGAAAGCCAAAGGAGAAGAAATAACAGAAGCACAGGAAAATGAAATGCTAAAAGAAATTACCGATCGTTATAACCACCAGCTTTCCCCCTACTATGCTGCCTCGCGCCTTTGGGTTGATGCCATTATTGACCCGCTTGAAACACGCAAATGGATAAGCATGGGCATTGAAGCCGCGAACCATGCACCTATCACTAAAAAATATAGTGTGGGGATTATACAAACGTAATTCGGAGTACCATCCCGAACTGTATAAGAGTATTGAAAATGCAGGAGGAAAAATTGTGGTTCCAAAAATGCCAATCCCTTCCTATGGCTGGCTCGCCTACTTTACCGACCTTGATGGAAATATTCATGGAATAATGCAGGAAGACAAGAATGCTAAATAAGCATTGGGTGATGTTATATAGAGATCATAAAAAAATAAAACCCTGAAGTGCTATGACTTCAGGGTTTCTGTGATCCCGCAGGGATTCAAACCCCGACTCTTCTGATCCGTAGTCAGATGCTTTATTCAGTTAAGCTAC
>JBDTRM010000085.1:0-16531 GCA_039931675.1 Bacteroidia bacterium
AGGCGGGGAAATTCCTTATTGTTCGAATTTTTTCTTCCCGCTCTTTCCATCATCCACAGCTAAACAGCAGCTACAGCACTATCATAGGTAATTAATCAGTAACAAATCCGTTTATTTACACTCCTAACTTTTATCGCGAAGCAAAAGAAATAAAAGCATGAATATAAAAGAACACATAAGTATAAGTTACGACAGTATTAAAACACAACTGCTCCGCACATCACTCACTGCCTTGATCATTGCTATTGGCATCATGGCGCTGGTAGGCATACTCACCGCGATTGATGCAATTAAAGGTTCGCTGAGCAGTAGTTTTTCAAGCATGGGCAGCAATAGCTTTACCATCAGGAATTCAGGCGGGGGCATTCATGTGGGAGGTGGCGGCAGGCGGTTTAAACGCTTTGATGTGATTGATTACTATCAATCAACTGAATTCAAAGATCGTTATCCTTTTCCGTCCGTTGTTTCTGTGTCAGCATTTGCATCTCAAATTTCAACGCTTAAATACCAGTCAAAAAAAACCAATCCTAATATTTTTATTGTTGGCGCTGACGAAAACTATATCAATGTAACAGGATTGACAATTGAAAAAGGAAGAAACTTTTCGCCTACTGATCTTACACTGGGCGATAATACAATTATCCTGGGCAGCGAGGTGGCACGCACACTTTTCAAAAAGGAAAGTCCGCTTGATAAAATCATCAGCGTGGGCAGTGTAAGATATCGCGTAGTTGGTGTGCTGAAAGAAAAAGGCTCCTCATTCGGCATGAGTCCTGATAAAAACTGCATTATACCATTATTGAATCTTAAAAAGCAATATGCATCAGCCAAAACTTCTTACAGTATAACTGTAAAGGTGAATGATGTAAAATTTTTAGATAACGCTTTAGGCGAAGCAACTGGTACCATGCGCACTATACGCGGAGATAAAATTGGCGATGAAGATACTTTTGAAATTACAAAAAGTGATGGATTAGCTAACCAGGTAATTGAATCAACAAGTAACATACGTTATGCGGCAATTGCAATTGCCGTCATTACACTTTTGGGTGCGTCAATAGGATTAATGAATATAATGCTGGTAAGTGTAACTGAGCGCACACGCGAAATAGGTATCAGGAAATCTATGGGAGCAACTTCGGCAAACATCAGGCGGCAGTTTTTAACGGAGTCAATTATGATTTGCCAGATTGGTGGCCTGGCAGGTGTTACATTGGGTTTGATTATTGGCAACCTGATCAGTTTTCTTATTCAAAGTCCTTTTATAATTCCCTGGGACTGGATGCTGTTAGGCTTAGTCATTTGTTTTGTGGTAGGTATTATTTCAGGTTACTATCCGGCAGCCAAAGCAGCACGACTTGATCCTGTTGAATCGTTGAGGTATGAATAACTTCAATAACAATAATGAATGAATGTTAAATGTCGAATGTTGAAGTGATTTTTTATCTCGAAAAGATTCCTCTCAATTTGCAATTTCAACCCTTTCAAATAATAAACTAAAGACAATGTTCAATCTGCCCAAACCGAAACTTGGTGATGTAACAGCCATAACAATTACTACTCCCGACCTGGAAACCTCTTTGCAATTTTATCAGCGACTTGGTTTTGTTGAAGTAATGCGATCTGATTTTCCATTTCCATGGATACAGGTAAGCGATGGTGCATTGCTGATCATGTTGCGCAAGGATGATAATCCATATATAGCGTTGACATATTATGTGAAAGAAATTGAAAAGGTTGTGGAGGAGTTGGAACTTGCCGGAATTAAATTTTCGCAAAAGCCCAAAGAAACAGATATGATAAAACGGTATTTAATGCAATCGCCTGATGGATTAAATATCAGCTTAGTGTCAATTGTTGATGGATTTAAACAGCCACCGGGACCTACTATGCTTACCATGCCACAACAAGATTATTTTAATCCTGGTAAGTATATTAATAAGGTTTGCGGTCTTTACGGTGAATTTGCTCACCCCGTTACCGATCTTGAGCAATCACTTTCATATTGGGAGCAGCTTGGTTTTATTACCCTTTCAAAATTTGAATCACCTTATCGCTGGGCAATTATCTCTGACGGGCTTGCAGTGGTTGGTTTGCACCAGACAAAAAATTTCTCTTATCCTGCAATTACATTTTTTGCTGCCGATATGAAAGATAAAATAGAAAAACTAAAAAGCGAAGGATTAAAAGAACTTGCTGATATAGACGCTCAAAGCAATATTACTTTAACAACTCCTGAAACACAACACATCAACTTGTTTAAATTAGGAATGTGATAAAGAATCAGCAGGCAAAAACAAAATTAATCCTGGTTTCAATCAGCATTCATTCATACGCAATCATACATTTCATTATAGAAGAATGAAGAAAATTTCTCCTGATTATTAACAGGGCTACTTATTTACCACAACCAGCTTTAAGCTTTTCGTTTGTTCACCATTGCAGGCTTTTATAAAATAAATACCCGGATCAAATGTTGAGGTATGCAAATTAAACTCATACTCACCTTCATCAGTAATTTCAATATTTTCAAAAGTTGAAACCACCTGGCCAAGTGTATTAAATATTTTAATGTTTATGTTACCTTTTTGTGGTATAGACACCTTAAGCATAGCATCAGCAAAAGCCGGGTTGGGATAAACCTCCACTGCAAATGCTTCACTCTTTATATCCTCTGACTCTCTGCAATTTACAATTACTTTAATAGCATTCGAAAAGGCTTTGCACGCGCCTGCATCAATAAGCCTCACCGTGTAATTACCTCCCGCCTTAGCTGAATAGTTAATTGCTGTGGCTCCGGTTATTAATACTCCATTCTTCCTCCATTGGTATTTAAACGAGCCGGCATTCGATATCAGCACCACGCTATCGCCATTGCAAAAAGTAGTTGCACCAGCGGCAGTAATTGCAGCGCCAAGCGGCCTTATCACAATCTTTTCTGACTTAGTTGAAACCGCAGCACATCCCTTCAATGTATCAGTAACTCGTACCCTATAGGTTCCTACGCCAGTTGCATTATAATTTGCGTTATTAGCACCAATAATATCCAATCCGTCATTTGTCCATTGATAAGTTAAGTTGGTGCCCGTATTTGCTTTGAGTAATTTAATTCCGGTTGCACACATTGAATCAATTATTGCAGGAGCAACTGAAGCTACAGGTGGTTTTGCAATATTGATGTAAGCACTTTTTGTTAATGTGTCAGAACCTCGCGAACTTGTCGCAATAAGGCTTACATTATAAGTTCCGGTTACATTGTAAACTACAGAGGGATTTTTTGCTGCAGATGTGGAAGGATTACCACCCGGAAAACTCCACCGCAATGAATCAGGCAGATTAGATGATTGATCAGTAAAATTAACTGCAACACCTTTGCAACCTTTGGTATTTGAAATAAAGCTGGCCACAGGAGCATCGCAAGCCGGGTATAATTTGCCATCAACTGTAGTTGACAACCCTGAAGGATCGGTAACAGTTAATTGCATCCTGTAATAATAAATATTGCCATCGCATCCAACGGGTGTTAAAACAGTGTAGGTAATTTTATCATTATCGGGTGCTTCGGGATGCTCGTGATTATTATGATGCAATGATGTTATCCATGTATAACTCAAAAGACTGTCAGGGCTTTCGGCATCGGTAACACTTGCTTCTAATGGTAAAACTGTTGCATGTGACATCGTAAAAAGATCATTATCATTAAAACTGGTAATAGTAACCTGTGGAGGTGTGTTATTCACATAAACGATTAATGATGTTGTAGATGTTTGACCCAAATTATCTGAAACAGTTAAAGTAGCTGTATAGTTAACGGGAAGTGATGTAACAGGATTATAAATGTAGGATGGATTCATGAGGCTACTTGTGGGTGATCCATCACCAAAATTCCATGAATACGTTAAAGGCAAATTTTCAGGATCACTGGAGCTATCCCCTTTGAAGTTTACAGCCAATGGCTTTGACCCATAATAAACATTCATGGAAGCTACCGCTGTTGGTGGCTGATTAATTGTTGCAGTGTAAGTAAGTTTGTAAATATCAGATGGGTACTTTACATAATACAGCAACTGGTTTTTAGGATTGTATTCAACAAAAACCACTGCACCTAAGTTGCTGCCGAAATCTTTAACTGAATCGGGAGTATTATCAGGTTTGAATTTAAAGTTCTTAATCCAGCCTGCACCATAATCACCATTAAAATAAGTGTTTTGATATATGACAGGATATTTCGTTCCGGTGTACCACGCACCGCCTACAGCGGCATTGCCGGCAAAAACGGGACCAGGCACTGGTGATGCTACATTATTAAGATCAACTTGTGAAGCGCTTGTACCATTCCATGTACCTGTGCGCGCATGTGCTGTTCCATGTTGCCAGTCAACGGCAGGACGTGCATGCTTATACCTTAGTAAGGTTGAAGGAATTTGCTGCGAAGTATTGCATGGATTTGGCCATGATGGATTAGTGGTAAGTGTATCCTGAATGCACAATTGCTTAAATTGAAAATATTGCTGTGTACAGCCACCTGTTAAGTATAAAGGATTTGGAGCATCCTGGTTATATACTGTAAGTGCCTGGTAACTTGACATTGGCGTTAATCCTTCAAACAATGGCCAGCCAAAGTTCATTCCAGGACCAGTAGCCACATTCAAATCTTCAAAAGCGCTCCAGCCCACATCGCCTATATAAAGTACTCCCGGATTGCCTGCAGTAATATCGGTACTTCCTGATCCGGGTTTGAGTGTCATACGAAAAGGATTTCTCAATCCAAGACACCACACTCTTGATTTTGCAGAACGCGGATTGGCACCATCGTAATATGGATTTGTAGGCAGGCCATCACCTGTAGCAGGATTTATTCTCAGTATTTTTCCATTTAAACAATCAACTAATTGCGAACGGAAAGCGCCAACATTTTCTTTCGCAGTTATTATAGTATCAGCCAGCGCCTGCGAATAATATGTGCCTGATGCACTTCCGCCATCGGCCAGGTTATAGCTCGCACCATCGCCAGTTGAAACTAAAAGTGACCCATCTGTTCCGAAAACCAATTGACCACCGCTATGCGATTCATGCAATAAAGGAACTCCTGTTTTTTTGTTCTCACCTAAAAGCACTAACCGGCTTCCTGCAACAGTTGTTGTAAAATTGGTGGCAATATTAGCTGTGTATCTCGTAACTCTTGAAATTGTAGCGTTGAGGTAGGTATTGGTTGTGGCATTGTAGTTCAGGGTTCCATAGTAAAGCAGGTGATGACGATCAACAGTATAAAAAAGGTAATAATATCCATTGGTTCTGAAATTCGGGTCAAGTGCGAACCCGTTTAAACCATGGTCGCGCCAGCCTCCAACTTCTTCGCTGATATTTAACAGTGGCAACGAAATTTTTGTTCCGTTGGTATCTACTACCCATACTTTGCCGGCCTTTTCCCAAACATACATCTGGCCGGTAGCATCAAATCTAAATCCCTCAACATCAGTCCACCCCGACATAAATATTTGAGGATTAAAATTAGAAGGAAAGGTTTGAGCTAAAAGTTTATTGTTGCTTAAAGCAATGGTTGCACAAAGCAGCAGCAATTTCATGCCGTTAACAAAATTGAACGTGGAAACTCTTTGGGTAAAGTTGGATTTCATGGGATCAGGGGATTTTTAAAGTTTGAGATACCAATCTACGTTTATTATCACAATAAGTTAATCAAATTGTGCCTAATAATCATTTAATATTGGTGAATAGCCCTAATTATTATTTAAAAATCCCAATTGATTATCTTCTAATTAAATATTTAGAAAATTTAATCCATTGAATTATAGATATTAAGAATAAATATTTTGATATTATTTTGATTTGCAAATACTATTTTCTAATTTCACCTATAATTATTACACGTTTGCCATATTATTTGTAATTTCAAATGGTCATTGATAAATATTTTATGCCTTACAATGAATAAGATAGCATACTTTATTATCATAAATTCATTTTTAGCATAAATTTTGTTTTGGGGCGGCTATTCCCCTAATGGATCATCAAGCGCCTGCTAACGATCATTTTAGTTTGTTTTTATAAAATCATTTAAAAAATTACTGTAATACAGCTATGTGCTTAACAGGCTGGTATTAATGTAATACACTCTTAATTTATTTAAAAATTTAATTTCTATTTCCCTTTTATGAAAAATTTAATTTTACCCCTACCCCGCTCCGCTCATTTTGCGCCATTAAAAGGAATTATCCTCCTTGCCTTTCTGATAGGTATTTGGTTTGTAATTATCCATCTAGCTAATGCCCCCGGTCCCTATAAAAATAGCCGGGAGTACTTTCCGGGTGGAGTCCATGATAGTTTAAATTCTGTTAGCCCGGTTCCTTATAAAGTGGTTTTCGTTTCGCGTAATATTCTAAAGCATGGCGTTACATTTATTGATACCATCTCAGATATGCCTGGAATAGGAATACATAGTCGTTTTCGCAATTGTGCCCCCGGAAAACTTCAGATAGTTAGAACAGACGGAACCCTGGTCACTTTAGTTGATGGTAGCAATCCTACCCCGGCATCAATGAACCTGATAGATGTAAGTGCACCCGATGTTAGTTATGATGGAACCCAATTACTCTTTGCCGGATTACCGGCTCCGCCAGTTGGACAAACCTATGATACTTTGCCAGCCGTTGATTTAGGAAAGTGGAGAATTTATAGAATTAATGTAACTGGAACGGGGCTAACGCAACTTACCTTTACGGATATTGTTATAAATAATGATCAATTTAATGTGCCCGGCAATCCTATTAAAATTGATTTCAATTCTTATGATGACATTGACCCTGTATGGCTTCCTGATGGCCGGATATGCTTTGCTTCAACACGTGCACCTTCCATGGCCGATTATGGTAACGGACGAACCTCTAACTTGTGGATTATGAATGGCAATGGAAGCTCAATGCATCGGATAACCAGTGAGCGCAGTGGTGCTGAACGTCCGATGGTTGATCCACTTACGGGTAAAATAGTTTTCTCGCGTTGGTGGCGCAATAATCGCTTCCCGATTGATGGAATGAATACAATTGCAAACACTGCCGGCACAGGTTATATTAGGAAAAGTGGCTTAAGCTCTAATCCAGCCTTACAAAGTTACCAGCCTTTTTTCCTCAATTTTAACGGTTGGATAGCATCCAGCATTAATCCAGATGGAACAAATCTGGTAATGTTTGCCGGAGGAAAAGGTCTTTCAGCGGATTTCCAGATGTATGGAGGAGCTTTTACAAATACGGGTGACCTGGTTGCAAACTATTTACCACTAAACAGTTTACACAGTGAGGGTGGATTTGGCGGCCTTGCAACTCATAATCGGGGGGCCGGAGATTATTCACCTTTGGCAGGATTCGGCAACCTTAATTCACCTGTTAATGCACCAGCAGGAACTCCTGACTCATTAAAGAGATACTACTCAACCAACGGTTTTGCAATAGACCCTGATGTATTACCTGATAACAGAATAATATTTAGTTATGCACCCAATAACAGGCAGGATTATGGAATTTATGTGATGGATGAAAATGGCACAAACAGGACTCTTATTTATGATCTTACCGGCAGAACAGAATTACGTGCAAAGGCAATTCATTCGCGCCCATTACCTCCGGTTATTGCTGATCAGATTACCCAGGTGCCTTCTTTATATCCGCCTCTTGCGGCTGGTCCTTATGATCTTGAAGGAACGTTTGTTTTTAATTGTTTAAACGTTTATGCGAATGGACCTGTTGATATGAACATTACAAGTGCGATGAAGATTGGAGATGCAGGATCAATACGGTTCTACATCAATCATCAGCGATTCAGAAAAACTTCTGATCCTGAATTAGATTGGCCAATTTTACTTGCTGAAATGCCTGTAAGTGCAAGTGGTTCCGTGGTAAATATTGCGCCCGCCAATCAACCGTTATTTGAACAAATAAGAACTTCGGCAGCAACAGGCTATAAAGTTCCCACAACGGGACTACCTTATATTTCTTCAACCGCCCAGGTGGCCGGAATGAACTACGGGCGACCCGGGGCTACGGCAACTTGTGTTGGTTGTCATCGCGGTCATACACTTATACCCATACCGGCTAATCTTGCCGATGCTGAGTTTACAAATCTTGCACCCGGTGCTGTTGTAACAATTTCTTCCGGCACATCAATTACGAAAGATTATCTTATTGACAGATGTAATAAGCTTTCACTTGATAACGGGCGTTTTTGGGTCACCCCCCATGATTCTGATCAAAATCAATGGGCGCGATTGAAGTTTCCTGTTTCTATTAAAATTAAAACCGTTAGGTTATATAATATTCCAATGGGAGGTTTGAGAAACTCTACACTCCAGGTAACAAGTGTCCGGGTAAATCTTTATGCTGATGTTGCAAAAACGCAGTTAGTGGCAACACAAACCATTTATCAGAATTTATCTGATACCGGAACTGATGTGAGTTTTAATAATGTGGTTGCCAGAGTTGTTGAAGTAAAACCGCTTAGTGCCAGCGGCATGTATAATGGTGGCCTGAAACGGATCGGCCTTTCCGAAATTGAAGTTATTGCAAGTGGCGATATATCCTCGCCTCGTCATGCTGATAGCAATGTTGAAAATTTAAAATGCGATGTATATCCTAATCCGGTAAAAGATATTGCACATCTTACATTGCAATCATCAACTGACGGAACATTAAATTATACGGTTTATGCTATCAGCGGAGCTATTATTCTCAAAAAAGATGTAGCAGTTAATAAAGATGTTTTATTGGATGAAAAAATAGATTTAGGTGATAAGCCTGCAGGGGTTTATATCGTAAGCATTAAAACAAATTCAATAATTAAGGTTGTAAAAATTGTAAAAATGTAATTGAAATAAATTATGAAGTATAATAAAGGTGGCAAGACTTATCGTTTTGTCACCTTTTTTATTTCAGTTAACAATACCGGATTTTTCAAAGCCAATCACAATAGAACACTAATTTTAAATGCTTCATTATGCTGTAACTAATTACCATATAGGTTTGGCGAATAGTGGATAATTAATTTATGTCTTACAATGAATAAGATAGCCCATTTTTCAATAATAAATTAATTTATAGCATGAGTTTTGCTATAGGGCGATTATTCCCCTAATCGATGTTAGCACACCTGCCAATAATCGTTTTAGTTTGTTTTTATAGAATCATTAAATTACTGTATTACAGCTATGTGTTAAACAGGCTGATATTAAGGTTGTACATCCAGGTTATTATAAAAAATAATTTCTATTTATTTTATGCAAGATTTAATTTTACCCCTACCCAGATCCGCTTTTTATACCTCACTAAAAACAATTATCCTCCTTTCATTTGTGATTGGTGTTTGGTTTGTAATTATCAAATCAGCCAATGCTCCCTATCCCAATAAAGATAAAAGTGAATTCTTTCCGGGAGGAGGCCCTGATAGTTTAAATTCTGTAAACCCGGTTCCTTACAAAGTCGTTTTTGTTTCGCGTAATATTGCCAGGCATGGTGCATCATTTATTGATACACTTTCAGATATGCCGGGTATAGGTTTGCACAGTCATTTTCGCTATTGCGCGCCCGGAAAATTACAAATACTTAAAACAAATGGAACCTTGGTTACTTTAATTGATGGCAGCAATCCAACTGTAGCATCATTGCATCTGATAGATGTAAGCGCTCCCGATGTAAGTTATGACGGAACACAACTCCTCTTTGCCGGATTACCTGCCCCGCCCGCAGGCATTATTTACGATACTTTGCCAAAAACAGATATAGGTGCCTGGCGCATTTACAGAATTAACATAAATGGAACAAGTCTTACACAACTTACATTTACAGACCTGGTTATCAATAATGATCAATTTAATGTGGTAGGAAAACCTAAAATAGACTTCAATTTCTATGATGATATTGATCCAATATGGCTGCCTGATGGAAGGATTTGCTTTTCTTCATCCCGTGCGCCATCTTATGCTGATTATGGTGGAGGGAAAACCACTAATTTATGGGTTATGAATAGCAACGGCAGTTCAATGCATCGCATAACGAGTGAGCGCAATGGTGCCGAACGTCCTATGGTTGATCCTCTTACAGGTCAAATTGTTTTCTCAAGATGGTGGCGTAATAGCCGCTTTCCGGTTGACGCGATGACTAGTGCAGCAAACAGTGCAGGTACAGGCTTTATCCGCAAAAGCGGTTTAAGTGCAAAATCAGATATACAAAGCTTTCAACCTGATTTTATTACTTACAACGGGTGGGTGGCATCTTCAATTAATCCTGATGGCACAGGTCTGAAAATGTTTGCCGGTTCAAAAGGACAGGCGGCAGATTTTCAAATGTATGGTGGGGCTTTTACTAACTCGGGTGATCTCATAGCAAATTTTTTTCCGCAAAACAGCCTGCATAATGAAGGCGGCTTTGGAGGTCTTGCTACACATGTTCGTGGTGCGGGTACTTATTTACCTCTTGCCGGATATGCTAACTTAACATCACCGGTAAATCCTCCTGCCGGAAAAGCAGATTCACTTTGGCGTTATTACTCTGTTAATGGCTTTGCTGCCGACCCTGATGTGTTGCCTGATAACAGGGTGATATTTAGCTATGCACCAAATAACAGGCAGGATTATGGCATTTATGTGATGGATGCAAACGGTGCAAATAAAACTCTTATTTATGATCTTGCAGGTAAAACGGAACTTCGCGCAAAGGCGATTCATTCACGCCCGCTACCACCTGTTATTGTTGATCAGATTACACAGGTGCCTTCTTTATACCCTCCACTTGCAGCAGGTCCTTATGATATTGACGGAACGTTTGTTTTTAATTGTCTTAATGTTTATGCAAATGGCCCGGTAGATATGGATATTACAAGCGCTGTAAAAATTGGCGATGCGGGATCTCTCAGATTTTATATTAACCATCAGCGCACACGCAGAGGATCTGATGCTGAATTAGACTGGCCTATTTTGCTTACCGAAATGCCTGTAAATGCAAACGGTTCTGTAATGAATTTAGATGCACCGGCCAATCAACCATTGTTTGAGCAACTAAGGACTTCAACAGCTTTAGGTTATAAAGTTCCAACTACCGGTTTGCCATACATATCTTCAACTGCTCATGTGGCAGGAATGAATTATGGGCGACCGGGCACTACAGTTACTTGCGTTGGTTGTCACCGTGGCCACACCCTTATACCCATACCGGCTAATCCTGCTGATGCTGAATTTACCAATCTTGCTCCGGGCGCTACAGTAACTATCTCTTCGGGAACATCAATAACAAAAGATTATCTTATTGACCGATGGGTACAACTTGCAGTTGACAATGGACGTTTTTGGGTAACTCCTTATGGTTATGCCCAAAATCAATGGGCACGATTGAAGTTTCCTGTTTCAATCAAAGTTAAAACGGTGAGGTTATATAATATTCCACTGGGAGGTTTGAGGAACTCTACGCTACAGGTAACAAGTGCACAGGTAAATCTTTATGCTGATGTTGCACGAACTCAGTTAGTGGCTACACAAACCATTAATCAGAGTTTAACTGAGGCCGGAACAGATGTGAACTTTAACAATGTAGTTGCAAGAGTTGTTGAAGTAAAACCACTTAGTGCAATCGGCATGTATAATAATTCCCAAAAAAGGGTTGGCCTTGCTGAAATTGAAGTTATAGCAAGTGGCGATATAACCATGCCCCGTCATGCTGAGAATAATGTTGAAAATGTGCAATGTGATGTGTATCCAAATCCTGTAAATGATATTGCACATCTTACTTTTCAATCATCATCTGATGGAATTTTAAATTATACTGTATATACTACAAGCGGAGCTATTGTTCTCAAAAAAGATATTGCAATTAATAAAAATGTTTTGTCAGATGAAAAAATAGATTTAAGTGATAAGCCTGCCGGAGTTTATATTGTAAGCATTAAAACAAACTCAATAGTTAAGACCGTAAAAATTGTAAAGATGTAATTGAAAATAAATTATTCAATACCATAAAGGTGGCAAGGCTTAGTGTTTTGCCACTTTTTTATTTCAGACAATAATGATTTTTTCTTTTCTTAGTCAACGGCCAAATTTTTTAAAGCCAATCACAAAAAAATACTAATTTTAATTCTTTATTATGTTGCAACTATTTTACAAAGTCTGAAACTATTTCCCATGAAAAAAATCCTATGTTTCTTGGTAACCAATATTTTTTTAGCAGCTCCTTTCTCCACATCGCTTCACGCTCAAACGTGGTCATCTTCGGGCTATAGTTATCCAGGTATGGTGTGGACGTTGGCAGCATATAACGGAGGCATAGAAGCGGGCGGTGTTTATTCCAGTCCAAATGAGATTCGCGCTATGGCTGTTTACAATGGCAATCTTTATAAGTGCGGAGCGAATGTTGGTGCACCCACTAATGTTTATAGAAACGGAGTGAGCATTGGCACATCAGGTGGCGGCAATTTATTATTTGCAATGGCTGTTCATAATGGTGCATTATATGTTGCCGGTAGCTTTACTTCTATCAATGGTGTTGCTGTTAATAATATTGCAAAATGGAATGATACAATATGGTCGCCTGTCGGTTCAGGTGTAGGTGGTGCAAATCCTTCCGATATTATTTACGCATTGTGCTCCTATAATAATGCCTTATATGTTGGAGGAAATTTTAGTGATTGCTATAAATGGGATGGAACAACCTGGACAATAACCGGAACTTTTACATCATCAACAGGTCCAAATTATGGGTTGATAAGAAGCTTTGGAGTTTACAATGGCGCTTTATATGCAGGTGGATTTTTTGATATGGTTAGTGGCGTGAGTGCAGTTAACATTGCTGAATATAATGGCGGAACATTGTGGAGCAGCATAGGTGACATAGGCATTGCAAATGACCCTTCTGATGGTCTTTCAGTACTCCGGGAATACAACGGAAGTCTTTACTGCGGTGGAAATTTTTCAATGGCAGGAGGAACCAATGCTGAGAATATTGCAAGATATACAAGCGGAAACTGGCAAGCCTTAGGTTCAGGAACAACCGGTGGAGTTGTAAATGCCTTACTTGTTTTTAATCAGAGCCTTTATGTTGCCGGTTCCTTTTCTTCCGCAGGCGGAATTTCTGTAAGCAATATTGCTAAATGGAATTATTGCCCGGTAACAATTGGTGCTGCTGGAGCAACAACTTTTTGTTCACCAGGAAGTGTTATACTCAATGCAACCACTGTAGGTACTTCGTATCAATGGCGATTAAACGGAAATAATATCAGTGGCGCTACTTCATCAACCTATACTGCAACTGTTACAGGTCTTTACTCTTGCATTATTGTGACAAGCTGCGGAAGCGGCACTTCAAATAGTATCTATGTCAATTCAATAACAACTCCTTCTCCTTCAATTACTCCGGCAGGTTCTACAACATTTTGCAACGGGGATTCAGTAAAGCTCTATAGCACAATAATAAGCGGAACAACCACACAATGGCTGAAGGATAACATAACTATACCGGGCGCTAACTATTGGTATTACTATGCAAGCACAAGTGGAAATTACACAGTAACAAAAACCAATTCCTGTTTTTCAGCCACATCATCACCGGTTACAATTACAGTTAACCCTCTTCCTTCGGCAGCAATAACTTCTGGCGGATCAACAACATTTTGTTCAGGTGACAGCGTTGTTTTAAATGCACCGCTACAGGCAAACCGCTCTTATCAGTGGAAAAAAGGCGCGAACAATATTATCAATGCAACAGCTCCGGGTTATACAGCAAAAAATTCAGGAACCTATAAGGTAACAGTTACAAATACTTTAACAGGATGTTACAAGACAACAATAACTCCAACAGTGGTAACTGTAAATGCAAAACCGGCTGCCGTAATTACACCACAGGGACCTACCACATTCTGTGCAGGAGGCAATGTAGTATTGAGTGCAAATACAGGAATAGGATTAACCTATAACTGGAAAAAGAACGGTGCTATTATTAATGGAGCAACCACAGCAAATTATACAGCCGGTGTCACAGGTAATTATACCGTAAAGTTAATCAACAGCAATGGCTGTTTTAAAACTTCACCACCAGTAACAGTATCAGTACCTTGCAAGTGGGGCAAAGAAGAAAATGGAGGCGACTTTAATGTTTCTGTTTATCCTAATCCATCTAAAGGTGATTTTATTTTTGATATTGAAAATGTAAGTGAAGAGGATATTTCAATCAGCATTACTGATATTGCCGGAAGATTAATTCAATCTGATATGATTCATGATTCGCGATTTACCATCAGCAATCTGCAATTAAATCCCGGAATTTATTTTGCTCAAATCCGGCAAGGAGTATCTCTAAAGAATATCAGATTAGTAAAAACAGCTAATGAATAGAATTATACTTGAAAAGGAATAAATTTATACAACTGATTTAACCTTTCCCGATGTGTCGGGATAAACCTTAGTAGAAAACGATAAAACACACAACAAAACCTTATTACCTTCATTTATTCTAAAGAAAATAAGGTGATAAGGTTGATTTAACGGGTTGCACTTTTCTATTAAGGTAAATATCCGCATAGCTTCCCGATAGCTATCGGGAGGGATAGGTTTTTCATTCTGATATCCTGTACTCATTTATCCCGCTTCAAGTATAATAATTAACCCTTTTTCTAAAAAATCCCCTTTACTTATTAAACTTATCAGATGTATTTATCCTGGTAAATCTAAAGTTGTTTGATTCCGATTAATTTTGCCATTTGAATAATTTCATTTTCCAGGTCTTAAACAATTAAGGATTTTGAATTTCTAATCCTAAGAATTTCATTCATCAAAATCCTTTTTACTTTTTCCAAAATAAAATGCAATTTGGTATATGGTGTGTTAATTGCAATGGTATTTTTCAATTAGTATAGTAATGCTAATCATTGCACGAAGCTTGCAACAAAGGCAGGCCTGCGGTGCTGAAGGGGAGTTGCTACACTAAGTAAAGTTTTCATTAATGTGGGGAATTGAGGTATTTCCGCCACATGTTTTTTGTGATGCTTCTTTTGCTGATAATAATTTTCTAACACTATAAATCTATAATACAATGAAAAAAATTGCCGCTATTTCAATCTTGCTGGTTATCCTGATCAGTTTTAAATCGGGCGCACAGAAAAATTCGTCTTCCGAAAAATATGCTAATACTCTTAACCTGGGCCTGGGAATCGGGTATTATGGATATATAGGTCACGCGCTTCCTGTATTTCATATTAACTATGAATTAAATACTGCAAAAAATTTTACGCTTGCTCCCTTTATCACAATCTATTCATACAGCAACGATTATTATTGGGGAAGTCCTAATCATCCGTACAAGTATTATTCGTATCACGAAACAGTGATTCCTATTGGGGTCAAAGGCACTTATTATTTTGATGAATTATTAAAAGCCAGCCCGAAGTGGGACTTTTATTTAGCAGCTTCTTTAG
Source organism: Bacteroidia bacterium (assembly GCA_039931675.1). Lineage (GTDB taxonomy): Bacteria > Bacteroidota > Bacteroidia > AKYH767-A > OLB10 > JAEUTH01. The sequence continues at coordinate 15,460 of JBDTRM010000085.1, forward strand.
GATTTGCAATCAGGAAAGTCAGATGGGACAGCGACTATTATGGCGACAAATATGCCTATCACAGCGAAAGCGGTTTATATCTTGATCTTCATATAGGAACAGAATACCATTTGAATAATAAGCTTGGATTATTTCTCGATCTCTCAACAGGAGTTTCTACGCTTGGCATAGCTATTCACTAAATACTGCTTTTTACTTTGCCGGTGAAGTTTCTTTCATCGAATTACGCAATGCATTTTCTGATTCTGTATTCCAATATCCACATTCCAATTGAATAAAAACGGATGAGTATGGAATAGTAAGATCAGTTTTTAAAACAAGAACATTAAAAAGCTTAGAAGCATCGCTCAACTTTGAAAATACTGAATCGTGAAGAATCATTTGTGGATCATTTCCAATAAGGGCTTTTAAATTATTTCGGTAAGCGATAATTCCTGTAGCTTGTTTTTCGGTTATATAATCCAATTCCTTATCGGTATATACTACAGGTTTGACATGCTTTGATTTTTTCAATTGCTGCATCACTTGTTTTAAAACTTCTGCCTGCGGCTGGTTGCAATATATGGTGTTGATTCCCGGTGCGGTTTGCAATGGAAATGCTGCATCTGCTATAATGATCCAGTTCCTGTGTCCAAGCAAGGGAAGGTATTTATTGAAATCATTTTGCCAATTAGTTTCTTTAGATATTTCACTCTTGTATTTTTCGCGGTTATGTGTGCAGGCACATAACATGAAAACAAATATAATAACGAGGTTGCTTTTTGCTTTCATCATTTTAAATTTTGTTTAGTTACTAAAGTAAAAAAAATTGTCTGAGCCGCAGATTTAGTGGTTTTGGAAATTATTTAATCATCACTAATCATTTAATCAGGTTAATCCGTGGCTCAGGTTAAGTGGTTTTGGAAATTATTTAATCATTACTAATCATTTAATCAGGTTAATCTGTGGTTCAGACAATTTTAACTCTCCCTTAAACGCCCGCTGACTTAGCGAACCATACAAATTCTCCAACTCTTTCAAACTGTTTTTGTATTGCTCTTTTAATGCTTCTGTTTTTTCTACGAGTTGGGCA
>JBDTRM010000086.1:0-6478 GCA_039931675.1 Bacteroidia bacterium
ACGCGTGTAAAATCATAAGGTAATAGTGTAAAATCCCCATGTAAAACTACCATTCGGTATAAAACGAGGTGATTTTATGTATATCAGCATGTTGATTTACAATATTTTAAACGCTTAAACGCGCTGAATAAATGCTGATTATCATTTTTTGCGAAATATCACGGAATTCCGGTATAGGAACTAAAATAATGGGTTAATATCTTTGTTGTCGAAATATTTATCTAATTTTTTTAACAAATTTAATCCCCCTCTACTATGGTTGTAATTATTGTTCCGAGCCTGAAGCTCAGAAAAAAAGGTGACAGCGATTTGCGCGATTATGCTGAAAAAAGAATCGCAAAAGTGCCCCTGGTATTTCCTGCCACTAATCCGACAGTTGCTGATTTACAAAAGGTGTCAGACGATTATCATGCTGCAATTTTAAAGGCCGTTCAAGGCACGCCCGGTGATACGGCTGCCAAGCAAGCCCTGCGCAAGATAATTAGCGTAATGCTGACTGAACTTGCCCGCGATTGCGCTTACCAGTCTAACGGTGATGTAGCCAAATACCTTGACACCGGTTTTGAAATGAAGGTGAATGGTCCTGGTCCTGTAGTAACAGCAGTTGCAAACTTGCGTTTACTTATAGTTAACGATAGTGAGCTGGAGGTACGTTTTGATAAGGTTAATGGCGCTAAAGCCTATCTTATTTATTTAGGCGAGGACCCTGCTGATGCAGATTCGTTTAAACTGGCAGGTACCAGCAGCGATACCAGCTTCACGTTAGAGAATCTTACCAGCGGTAAGAAGTACTATTCGCGCGTTCGCGCCATTGGTACGCGCAAAGCTATGGGCCCCTGGAGCAGCGTAATTGGTAAAATCTGCGCATAGTTAGGATGTCATAATTTTTTAAGTGGTAAGCCCTGCTGTTAATTCAGCAGGGCTTTTTTGTTTTGAGATATACGCAACTGGCGGTGTGTTTATAAATGAATTATACTTGAAACGGGATAAATTTATACGCTTCGTTTGTCAAAAGCAAAGGGCCCGTAGGCACTTTTGTCTTGGGGCTACTGTTCTGTTACCTCCCGATTGGTCGGGAATAGTGCCTACGGCACTACTTTGAAATTCAAAATATATAAATTTATCCCATTTCATGTATAGATAGGTAACCAAATCTACTATAAACCCGCAAGTTTAAAACTTGCGGATTTGACAACAGGTAGCAAAATTGTATTCAATAGTTTTCTTTCTTTGTGTCTTCGCGTTCCCGAACCATCGGGATGGCGATGATAAAATAAACTCCTGGTTAGGATAAGTAATCACATTTAAATTCAAACAAGATGAATAAACTATTACTAATAATTTCGCTGTTAATCATTTTCAGTTGGAGTGCCGTGGCACAATGTATTCCTGCTATTCCTTCAACGGCTATTGTTGTTGATTCAACTCAGACCGTTAATGGCGGCTTCGACCCGCTGTGGGTGTGCGGTGGTGATACGCTTCATAGTGACGGAGGCTTTCACAATATCTTTCTTGAACCCGGTGCAGTGATGACAACAGGCGGGGGCATTGACACCATTTATGTAAAAAGCGGTGCTTCACTTTTCATGAACGGAGGGATACATGTAATTTATTATGTGAAGTTGATTGATGTTACTATTGCAGGTGGAATTCCAACCCTCGATTCATGCGTTGCCATTTTCTTCGACTATAGCAATGCCCCTGCAAACGGATGCCTGGTTGCACCCCCGATAGCTTCGTTTCAGAGCAGCGATTCGATGCTATGTGCAGGTACCTGCATCAACTTTACAGATTCAAGCATTAATACAACTTCGTGGAATTGGTTTTTTCCGGGAGCAACCACGGCAACATCAACCGATGAAAATCCGCAAAACATTTGCTACACCATTCCTGGCAGTTATGATGTAACACTTATTGCCTCAAACGGTAACGGCCATGATACACTTATCTTGAATAATTTAATAACTGTATTTCCCTTGCCGCAGTTGCCACCAATTACGCAGATCTTTGATACTTTATTTACAGCCTCTGGCTTTACAACTTATCAATGGTACCTCGGAACGCAACTGTTAACCGGGGCGACAAATTACTATTACGTTGCGTCACAAAACGGCAGCTATAAAGTTGTGGTTACTGATACCAATGGTTGCGATACCTTTGCGTTGTTTGGCTATCAGAGTGCCGGAATGAACCAGGTGATTACAAATATGCCTTTCACCATTTTTCCTAATCCCGCTAAAAATAAACTTGCCATCAGCATTAACCCGGTTTTAATTTCCGCACTTGTTAAGCAAAATGCTTTTATAGAAATTTATAATTTGTTTGGAATTAAAGTGTTTGATGAAAACATTAACCTGTCTTCAAAACATGAAATCAACTTTGAAGAGTTTTCTGCCGGTGTTTATTTTGTGAAGTTGTTTTTTCGTTCAAACGCAGGTGTAGTGACGGATAAAGTTTACGTCAAAAAACTTATTGTTGAATAAAATCTGTTACAAATTATACTGCAAATGGGATAAAAAAGCACTATTAATTGTTCTGAAAATTCTGATGCGAATAAAAAACCTTAGTAGAAATATACTGCCCTCAATAAAAACCTTATTACCTTATTTTTCTGAGAAAATAAGGTTCCGGATTGGTCGGAAGGTCTTGAGTTTGCCGTTGATTTTCTACTAAGGTTTGGATTCTCCCGATAGCCATCGGATAAGGTTTATCCCGTTTTTAGTTTACATATAGGATATAAGTTATCATGATATTATAATATTACAATAATGGAACATAAAGCAAAATCAATAAGACCATTTATAGGTGCTAAAGACTTTCAGCTATCAAGAAATTTTTATCTCGACTTAGGATTCGGGGAAAGTATTTTAAGTCATAATATGTCTTACTTCAAAGCAGAAGGAATGGGATTTTATTTACAGGATGCTTATGTAAAGGATTGGATAGACAATTCAATGATTTTTTTGGAAGTTGAAGATGTTGGTCGCTATTGGAAAGAACTTTCAGCTTTAAACCTGTCAGCCAAATATGAAAGTGTAAGACTTGTTCCAATTCGTGAATACGATTGGGGGAGAGAATGTTTTATACACGACCCATCCGGAATCCTTTGGCACATTGGAGAGTTTTTTTCTTAGCTCTCCTTTTCAATAGAAGAAGTTCCAGTCCATGTCATCCTGAAAGGAACTTCTGTTGCAAAGGAACGAACTGGTGCACTTGTTGTATTTGCTGTTTGGAAGCGAATTTTTCTTTTAATCAAACAATTGTCATTATTCAAAGGAGTCGGTTTCAAACGCGGAAGGTACTTCCAGGATGACCCGCAACAGGTGCGCTTATTGTTTCAACACGTGTAGACTTTTAATCATCATCTGCCATTTGCTAATTAAATCACACCGTTTGTACATTCAATAACGGTAGCTTTTAATATTTCCTTATTTTTCGCTTTTTACAATGCGTTATCCTGTTTTGTTCTTTATTTATTACTTAAAATCTGTCTGATATGAAACCAAATCTACAGTTTAGTATAGCTCTTGCAATACTTGTTATCAGCATCAGCAATTTATTTGCACAGTTGCCTGTTGTGGCCACGCATCCGCGTTTGTATCTCACACCGGCAATCAAGACACAACTGCTTAATAAGAAGTTCGCTAACGCGCCTGAATGGGTTACACTGCTTGCGCAGGCGAATAACTATTCCGTGCGCCCGGTGCTTACCTGGGATCAGGCCTCTCAATATACCTGGAACAATGCATTTATTTTTTACTCTTACAATGGTAGTAGCTGGGACCTTGCCACCATGACGCTTGCCATGGCTCACCAACTCACCAAAACAAACAACCCCGGTGCTAACCCTACAGTTTACTCCAACAAACTGATCCAATTGGTTGACACTATTTTTGCAGCGCAGTTTTCACCGCTTAATACCTGCGCGGGCTGCAAGGTTCCGATTGAAACAAACAATTATTATTCATCGCGTCACCTTGGGCGTACGCTTGGCGTTATCTTCGACTGGTGCTACGATGAGCTGGATGCCACGCATAAAAACGAAATCATCACCGTAATGAATGCATGGTATGATGATATGCGCACCCAATGGCATGCCTACCAGAATGACGACCGGGCAACAGGAAATTATTATTGGGGACACGCGATGTGCGCAGCTTTTATGGGTTATGCCTCGGCAGGCGATAATGTACGTGCAAACGAAATGATTGCTTATGCACGCGCACGCTTTGACGGTACAGCCTCTCCCCTATTGATTGGCCCCGCACAATTTCCTTTGAACTGGTTAACACAAACTTTTAACGGGGGCTATAAACCTTACGTGTCAACAGCATGGCAGGGCTTAAACATTACAGCCAATGTTCAGAAGGGTGGAATGCAAATACAAGGCTGGGCTTACGGAGGTGAAAACTGGGCGCGCATATTGGATTATATGCTCATTGTGAAATCAGCCACTACTGAAGATTTAATAACTGCTCATAATTATATGTTAGTTGATTTATTGCGCGCTACTTATCATTCGCTGTTGCCGCAGCGTTATGAAATTGATCACTGTGGTGATTGGGGCGGCAACATGGCTAATTACATTATGCTTAATGCGCCCCTGCGACTTGCGTCTATGTTGTCAGGTTATCCTTATGGCCCGCAGGCGCAATATTTTTATTACAACTACCTTACCCCCCACCAGCTTTGGGGCAACACAGTGTGGGATCCTGATGCATGGGAGAAAATGTTATTCTTAGATAATACCCGCCCTAATGCTCCTTTCAATGAGCATTTGCACTACAGCGGTTTTGCTGATGGATATAATCTCACAGGAGGCAATGGCGCTTATCCTCTATTCTTAATGCGAAACAACTGGAACACATCGGCTACCTGGGCAAACTATCATGCCGGCTGCTCGCAGTATGACGACCACCAGCATTTTGATGCAGGCGCGCTTGAAATAAAAAACGGTGATGACTATCTCATTCTTGATGCAAGCTGCTGGCACGGAGGTTTACCTAACGGGTTAACGGGCAACAGTTGCTATGCGCAAAGCTCAAGCCATTGCAATACACTTTGGTTTAATGATTTTGGCGATTATAATTCATGGATTGATGCCCGGCATGTTGGCGGCCAATATGTTTATGGTCATGATGAAATACAGGCAGCGCAAAATGATGATACGCTTACTTACATCAGGAGTGATTTAACAACTGCTTATCATCGCAACGGAAATCAGACAGACATCAGCAATCGCAAGTTAAATTATTTCAGAAGAGATTTTCTTTACCTCCGCGCATCAAATATTTTTCTCACACGCGACCAGGTTGATGCAAAAAACTCAGCTAATATAAATGGACAGTATCAAAAGCATATCCGCTGGCATTTTCCCGTTAACGCGCCAACGGTGAACGGAAATATGATTCATTCCTTTTATGGTACGAGCGAGTTATACATTCATACATTGATCCCTGCTGCTCCGCAGATAAATATCTATAACGAAAATTCTAACAGCGATAATACTTTCGGAGCGGCAACCAATTATTATTTCAATTCGCAGACTTACCGTGCAGAAGTAAGCTATGCTGCAAACCCTTTGCGTCAAACGTATTTAAGCGTGCTGCAACCTTTAAATACCGGTGGAGCACAAATGACCACAACGCAACTAAACAGCAATGACGGCAAAATGGAAGGTGCAACTATTATTGCAACTGCATCAAACGACTTAGTCTTGTTTAATAAAGACACCACCAGGCTTCAAAGCCCGGTTACAACTACTAATTACAATTTTACTGGCGACTGCCATACCCTTCATACCTTAGCGGGGATGATTCCTAACGGACACTATAACGTAACTTATAACGGCAGCATGGTAACAGTTACTCAAAATGGTACTGGCACTTACATTGCATCAGCCGAAGGTGTGATGCAATTCAAAGTATGGATGCCTGCCGTGATTGCGGGAACGATAAACGGAAACAACAATGTTCCCATCTCAAGTCAGAATTATAACGTGACCAATACGGCAGGGCAATCATATACATGGAGCCTTTCAGGTGGAGGAACGATAACACCCGCAGGCAATACAGCCAATATCAACTGGACAACATCCGGAACCTATACCATAATAGTTACTCCAACAGATTTTTGCGGAGCAGGAATCGCAGACACAATTATTGTTACAGTTTTACCAAATCCGCTTGGTGTGCAGTTGATTGATTTCGGTGGAAACTTCAACCCGGCAACTAACACTAATAATTTATACTGGTTAACGCTTTCTGAAACTGAAAATGATCATTTTGATATAGAGAAAAGTTTGGATGCAAAAAACTTTTATGTGATTGGAGAAGTGCCCGGAACCGGAACTTCAAATCAATTGCAGCATTATCGTTTTGATGATAGCGATCCCTTTACAGGCGAAAATTATTATCGCCTTCACCAGTTTGATCGTAATGGAAAAGCCACTTATTCGCAAACAATTATCATATCATCC
>JBDTRM010000087.1:0-3942 GCA_039931675.1 Bacteroidia bacterium
GAAATAATTTATCCGCTTGCATCATGAATTTTGTTGCTGATGAAAGTGTTGACAAGCCAATTGTTGACCAACTTAGAAAAAATCAACATGATGTTTTTTTTATTGCCGAAAAAATGCCTGGTGCAAAAGATGATTTCATTCTTCAATTTGCTAATGACAATAAATGCATTCTTATTACCCAGGACAAAGACTTCGGAGAATTAATTTATCGCTTACAACAAATTCATTCGGGTGTTATTTTAATCCGTCTTGAAGGAATTAAACCTAAATCAAAAGCTGAAATTGTTTTTGCAGCCATAAAACAAAATGAAAATGAATTGACCAATTCATTTACCGTGATTCAAAAGCACCTTGTTAGAATCAGAAAACATTAGCTCACCCTTTATTAAGTGAAAACAGCTGTTGTTGAAATCTATTAACAAGTGCATCATGTTTTGCCTGCTGCGGTGGTGCATAAAAAATAGGGGTGGTTGGTTAATAGGATTTGTTATTTGAAAAGACACTATTTAGTTATTAGTTTTCGAAATTCAGAAAGTGACAGAATTTTATAGGGAATTTTTGATAAGAGTACTTGAATATCTTTATCTTCTGAAACAATAAAAGATGCGTTGCCAACTTTACATAATTCAATCAGGTAATCGTCTTTTTTGTCTCTGACAATTGATGGTGGGTTTTCAATATAAAAATACTTGCTGATTTTTTTATGGATAATGATTGCCTCAATTACATATTCAGTAGAAATGTATTTCCTGAATTTCCTTCTATTTAAAACATCCTCTAATTCTTCGATGAGGTTTTCGCAAGTCAAAAAAGTAAATTGTTTGGTTAAAGCTACAGCAACAAGATGTTCAATCTTTCCAGAGATAATATAGCTGACCCAAATATTAGTGTCAAGAACAAAAGTGTTTTCACTCATTTTCTTTTGCTTCGAACAACTTTAACCTCTCTTACAATTTCTGCTAAAGTAATTTTGTTGGGTTTTATATTTTTCGAAAGTTGTTTTGCACGAAAAAGCAAGGTGTCTTTTTCAAGTTCTTTCTCCAATTCAAGTTTCTCTTCCAGGGAAATTTTTTTAATCTGTTTCAAAATATCCTGAAGTTGAGATGACTTTGAAGATTTTGTTTTTAAAGTTGCTACTGCCATTGCTTATTTTTTTTGATTGAACAAATTTAATATTTAATTGATATACAAGGAGGAAAATCCTACTAACATTCCAAATAGTTTCCTCCTGAATGACACATAGAGGGTAGCATGACGTGCCTCGGATTCGCTGCGGTGGTAAATGAAAACAGTTGTTGCTGAAAATCTATTTAACAAGTGCATGGTGTTTTGCCTGCTGCGGGTGGTGCATAAAAAATAGGGGGGGGTTGGTTAATTGGGGTTTGAAGTTTTAAATCTAATCATCATCTTTTCTATTTTGCATATTGTAAAGAAAAGAAAAGTATAAAATACCAGCGATTGTTGTTCCTATTCCAATTCCAAGTGAGGGAGCGGTTACTGATGGCTCCAACAAAAGTAAAACTGGATAAACTAATATTAGTGCAATTGCTATGAACATAAATAGTAACCCTACAGGTGTCTCATAAATTGTTTTTGCTCTCATTATTTTATTCGCTTTGCCTTTATGGAGATGATTATATTGTTTTGATAACGATTCAAAATCTGCTACGAATCTCAAGAAATCTGCACGCCTGTTATTATTCAATAATCTGATTTTTGTTCCATCCTTTAGTTTCAATTTAAATAAATGATAATTTAAACTTGGTTGGTATTTATAAGATTCTATTTCTTCAAAATTAATTTCTCTGTCTAATCTGTTATGGAAAATAAACTGGCTTAGCCATTTAATTGAAATTTTTTCATCAGATAAAGTAATCTCAATATTCGTTCCTAAAATAAATCTCTGAAACAAGAAAAAAGGAATTAAAACAAAAATAATATAAGGTATGATATAGGGGTTATCTGGACGATGGTTTCCTAATACATTTATTATTAAGGCAGGAACCCCCGTTAAAAGCAAACACATTGCTATAATATCCAAAATCAAAGACCCAACTCTTATTTTATAAACCATAAATTATTAGGTAATTCTGTAAAGTAAATTAATTCAATTATAGAGTTTTGTCAAAAAAAATTGCCCCTCCCGATTATCATCGAAAGAAGCAATTACGAATTATTCAATTTATAAAATCAACTTCCACAAGCCAAACAATCTTCTGGATTATCCAAACTGCAACTTAACTCACTCATAGCTTTGTCAGCTAACATGGTTTCTGTTATTACTTCTTTTGCTACAACGGGTTGTTGCACTTTAGGTTGTTCAACGGGAACAGCTTTTTGAAGGTAGGATGCGTCCACTGTAAATTTGATGGGGTCGGCTGCGGCTTTGGTGCGGAGGTAGTACATGCCTGTTTTCAAACCTTTTTCCCAGGCGTAGAAGTGCATGGAGGTGAGCTTGGCATAGTTTACATCTTGTACAAATAAATTCATGCTCTGGCTTTGGCAGATGTAAGCACCGCGCTCGGCAGCCATATCAATGATGGTGCGTTGTTTTATTTCCCAAACGGTTTTGTAAAGTTCTTTGATGTCGGCAGGGATGCCTTGTATGTTCTGCACTGAACCGTTGGCGGCAATGAGCATGTTTTTTACATCGTTGTTCCACAGGTTGAGTCGTATTAAATCGTTGAGGAGGTGCTTGTTTACAATTACAAATTCACCGCTTAGCACGCGCCTTACATATATGTTGGAGGTGTAGGGTTCGAAACATTCGTTGTTGCCCAATATCTGCGATGTGCTTGCAGTGGGCATGGGGGCAAGGAGCAATGAGTTGCGCACGCCTGATTTTTTAATTTCTTCGCGTAGCACTTCCCACTCCCAGCGAGGTGATGGGGTTACATTCCACATGTCGAACTGCATGATGCCTTGCGATATGGGCGAGCCTGCGAAGGTTTGGTAGGGACCATGCTGTATGGCGAGGTCTTTACTTGCAGTGAGCGCTGCATAATAAATGGTTTCAAAGATTTCGCGGTTCAGTTGTTTTGCTTGTTCGCTTTCGAACGGGTAACGCATGAGTATAAACGCATCTGCCAACCCCTGCACGCCTATGCCGATGGGGCGGTGGCGCATGTTGCTGTTTCGCGCTTCTTCTACGGGATAATAATTTACATCAATAATCTTGTTGAGATTCTTGGTGACCTGGTAAGTGATTTCGAATAATTTATCGTGGTCGAATTTGCCATTGATAACGAAACGCGGCAATGCTACGGATGCAAGGTTGCAAACGGCAACTTCATCGGGGGCAGTGTATTCAATAATTTCGGTGCATAGATTTGAACTCTTGATGGTGCCGAGATTTTTCTGATTCGATTTTTCGTTGCAGGCATCTTTGTACAATATATAAGGTGTGCCCGATTCAATCTGGCTTTCCATAATTTTCATCCACACTTCGCGGGCGGGAACAGTTTTGCGACCGCGACCTTCGGCTTCGTATCTTTCATAAAGCTTTTCAAACTCGGCACCGTAGCAGTCGGCAAGACCTGGCGCTTCGTTAGGGCAGAAGAGCGTCCACGTGCCTTCGGCTTTAATGCGTTTCATAAATAAATCGGGAACCCACATGGCGTAAAATAAATCGCGTGCGCGGAGTTCTTCTTTGCCATGATTCTTTTTCAAATCAAGAAATTCGAAAATGTCGGCATGCCACGGTTCGAGATAAACTGCGAATGAACCTTTGCGCTTGCCTCCACCCTGGTCAACATAACGGGCAGTATCGTTGAACACTTTCAACATAGGCACGATTCCGTTTGATGTTCCGTTGGTGCCGCGTATGTATGAGCCTGTGGCGCGCACATGGTGTATGCTCAAGCCGATGCCACCTGCGCTTTGAGAAATTTTTGCTGTCTGGTGTAACGTTTCGTAGATACCGTCAATGCTGTCGCTGCGCAT
>JBDTRM010000088.1:0-6847 GCA_039931675.1 Bacteroidia bacterium
GTTTTCATGCAGCGTAAGCAATTGGTCTTTTTGAAGAATTACAGATTTGTTTTCAGTAGTAAACTTTATTTTTCCTTCGATGATATGCACGCTGATTGGTCCTTGTGCCTGGTGCTCCTTCATTTCGTTTCCTTCATGCATGGCAATAAGTACAATGCGCATACTTTCTGATTTCATCAGTGTTATCGCATTATGCTTACCGGCAATCCACACTTCTTCCTGCTTAATTCTTTCTATAGCAGACCGTAAATCAAAATTAAGAAAGCCCGCGTCAAGCGCCCGGTTGGAGTCAGGACGTGGATGGGATGGTAATATGGTTGCAGAATGATCAAGTATGTTCTTAAGTGATTCATAATAATCTTTTAAGATTTCAATATTTATTCGCGGGTGGTTCTCATTGGGAATTGTAACCGGCATTTCATCTAAAAACTTTGATAACTCAGCATGCTTTTCCTGAATTTGCATAGTTATCGCCATGATCCTGGTATTAATTTCTTTTTCTGTTTCCATAATTTTTGCCCCGGTTATACTTCCACGGTAATTGCGTGTTCACCAACGCCAAGATTTGCCAATTGTTCGAGCACAGCATCCATCATAGGCGGAGGACCGCATACATAAAACTGCTGATCGTTGCCCTTAATGACACCTTTCAGAAAATCTTCACTGATCATACCATGATGATAACCTTCCTCATTTTCACCTGATAAAATATTGATAAAGCTATCGCCTAACATATCCGTAAACTCCTTTTCAAGTATAATATCGGTTTTGGTTTTATTTGCACACACCAGCACATTGCTACCGATTTCATTTTTTGCTTTCAGATGCCTGAAGATGGAAATGAAAGGAGTAACACCCGCACCGCCTGCAATAAAAACTCCCGGACCTTTGTATTGAATCACTCCGAATACATCATGCAAAATTAGCTCTACACCTGCATTTACTTTTCCGAGCTGTTTGGTTACGCCTTCATGGTCGTTATAAATTTTAATGGTGAATTCAAGATGATCCCAATCGTTGAGTGAAGTAAATGTAAATGGACGCAGTTCGTCTTTCCAATCGGGGAGGTTAATTGAAACATCAGTTGCCTGGCCTGAAATAAATTCATATCCTTTCGGCCTCTCAACAGTGAACTGCCTTACATTATGATTGACGAATTCAGCACGGAGTACTTTTACAATGTGTTCGCTCATGTTTCAGTTTTTTGAATTGTGAAATTTCAGGTAGTGAATGTTGATCCCGATAATTGTCAGGAGAATGATGAAGTAAACCAGGCAGCAAATTTGCGGGCAATGTCAATTATTTTCAACAACTTCTTTCAACTTTTTAAGAACCATTTTCCAGTTTTTGGTGCTACCCTCTTTTGCTTTCTCACTATTGTTATTGTCTTGTGTAAGCGCAAGCACAGTTTTATCATCCTTTTTTGACAGCTTATAAGTAACCGTTACATAGTTTTCGGGCTTATCTTCTTTACCCGACATCGAACTGAGATACGTGTGCTGCAAAATTTTCTTTGGTTCTATCTTTTTGATTATGCCCTTATCCGTGTATGATTTTCCTTCATACTCACCTTTCCAGGTAATAGCATTTCCTTCTTGCCAGTCAGTAATCACATCTGTGCCAAACATATATTCTTTTACAAGTTTTGGTTCAGTAAGCGCTTTCCATACCTTGGAAGTTGTAGCATTAATGCTGATAGTTGCTTTGGCAGTTAAGTTCTTTTTCACTTATTTGAATTGATAGTTATAAAGTTTGTTCTGAATTAATAACAGAAATTTCGAACCAAATGATAACATTGATTTCTGCATTTATTTTTGTGCTTCGCATGAGTTTAGTTTAAAATCTTATTCATACTTCATGGCATCATATCCCAATAACCTGCGCCATAAGCCTATCTGTCCGATACAATAAGATTCCCTGTCAGTGCAGGCTGTAATTGAATCAAGGAAAGTTAGATTTTCACCAGGCATTTCATAAGGGTCGGGACCATGCAACTGTTCAATGCTCACATTATCCAGTGCATTTCTTAAAACGGGACTTATGGTTTCCCAATCTTTTTTGAACTCGGTTAGCGATGGATAAGTAACATTATCCTGTATGCCTTTATGATCCATAAAAAGCTCGTGGGACGTTGGTTTCAAATTGACATTTAAAAATTTTGCCAGTTCATATCTTTCATGAACAAGGCTGCCTGCAAGCCAGGCAACATGATTTGCCTTTGTATTTAAACGGTTCTGTGCGTCTTTATCTGAAATGCTTTCGATAGCATTTTTATAAAGTTTTGTATGCCAGTCATACAAATCAATGAGCGTGTGCATTGATGATTTTCTTTCTGTTGTTGCTTCCATTTTGATTTTTTTTGATTGCCTTGCGGCAGATTGTTAATTGAATTATTACAATGTAAATGTGAATATTTTATTCGAAAGTGATAAGTAATCCAATAAAAATGTTGTAAAAAAAGCATCGTTCAAAAATTGTATGAACGATGCTTTTTTATAAAAGAGCTGATTAAAGATCTGAAACAAATTTTTCCAATTCCTCTTTTGATTTGCCAAGTTTGATTTGCAGCTTTCCCCACATCTCGTCTTCTTTGCCTTGTTCAAACATCAGGTCATTGTCTGTTAAGATTGCAAATTTTTGTTTGAGCTTACCCTTCTGCTCATTCCAGTTCCCTTTTACTTCTGTTGTGTTCATTTTTATTGAATTTTAATTTTTGCCGCAACTGGCGGTACAGGTGTGAATTAATTTTCACCATTTCCTAACCGGTTTTTATAATGACATAGTTAAAAAAACAATGCCGATTGAAATGAGGTTAAACGAGGTAGAAATCGGGAAATAGAAACTCAATTTGGGGAATGGGATTTTTGCTGCCCTTAACCGGGACTCAATTCAATATTTGGTTTTTAACCCTTCGCAAGTCAACATCCCTTTAGCAGAGAGGTTATGCATTTTATTTATCCTCTAATTGTTTCGCGATGTGGACGCTGCGCATCCTAAGCATCATTACGCATCAGGAAATTACCAACATATTACATATACCTCATTGCAATATTTATGCATGAAAATAATGAATTTGCAAAGCAACATGTACTTGTGCAAAGTGGGATATTGGGAAGATGGTGTGAAGATTGAATGGACATAATAATTACAGGGCTGATAAATATCAAATTTTAAAAAACACAATGACAACAGAAAAAAAATTAGGCATTTGGATGGATCATTCAAACGCGCATTTAATAGAATTTACAAACGATGGCATTCAAGAAAATGTTATTGCATCAAAATTTAGTCATGATGAAAAAGAGTTTAGCCTGAGCAAGAATGAAAACGTGATGCACAACAAGGAACAACATCAGCAATCAGAATATTACAAGCAATTAGGAGAGGCTATCAGAAATTATGAAGAGGTAATTCTCTTTGGCCCAATTGACGCAAAATCAGAACTGTTTAATACTTTAAAAACAGATCACCGTTTCTCAAAAATAAAAATTGAAGTTCAGCAGGCCGGTAAAATGACTGAGAATCAACAGCACGCATTTGTTAAAGAACATTTTTCAAAACACTGATCTCAAACATCATAAAACACAAACAATGCAAACAGCAATATTTACTGAAACGAATTCCAACCTGTCAGGTCAAGAAGTTCCTGGCAGGTTTCTTTTAAAGCTATGTATGTTAGTTTTTTTAGGAATTACAGGAATCAATAGTGCCTTCGCACAGACCAATTATTCAGTTAAGTCTGTAAAGGCAACTGTTAACGGCACTTCAAACCTTCATGACTGGGAGTCGGAAATTACCAAGATAGAATGTAAGGGAACTTTTCAATCAGTCAATAATACCCTTAAAACAATAAAAAATGTATTTGTAAAAATTGCTGTTGAAGGTATCAAAAGCAAGGAGGGAAAAATTATGGATAATAAAACTTATGATGCTTTTAATGCTGACAAAAATCCCTTCATAACCTACATCTTCAGCAGTGCACAGGTGAAGACTGATGCCATGCGCAGTGTAACTATTGAAGCATCGGGCAACCTTACCATGGCGGGAACGACTAAGCTGGTTTCAATTACAGCAAAAGGGAAAGTGCTGGCCAATGGTGATTTGCAGTTATCAGGTTCTAAAAAATTAAAGATGACTGAATATAAAATGAAACCGCCTTCTGCCGTCCTCGGTACAATAAAAGTTGGAGATGAGATTACGGTCAACTTTGAACTGGTGCTCACAAAGTCACCACAGCAAGCAGTTAAAACCATCATCAATTAAATTATAAATTATTTAATCAAAAAGTTATGATATACACTACTACAAAACGAATTACCGGAATCATCTTATTAATGATAATGATGCAAACCGCAAAGGCGCAGCGAGGGGATATTCAATATTTTCGGCCATATGATCAACGCGGGATCAATGTATTTGAAACTTCAAAAATTGATACTGTGGTATATGAAGGTCTCAGGGTGAGGCTTGGCGGCAATTTTACACAGGGATATCAGAGCTTGCAGCACAGCAATACAAGCGGTGTTGCATTGTATGATCTGTCACCCGGTTTTCCCCTGGCACAAGCCAATATGAATATAGATGTGCAGTTAGCTGATGGTGTGCGTCTTAACCTGGTTTCTTACATGTCAGCACATCACCATAATGAAACGTGGGTAAAGGGAGGCTATTTCCAGATTGATAAAGTAAGCTTTTTGAAAAGCGATCTGTTAGATAAAATCTGGAAGGACCTTACGTTAAAAGTGGGGCACATGGAAATCAATTATGGCGATGCACACTTTCGCAGAAGCGATGGCGGTAATACATTCTGGAACCCGTTTATGGAAAACAATATTATGGATGCTTACACCACTGAAATTGGCGCTGAATTATATTGGCATAAGGAAGGTATAATAGCCATGTTTGGGATGACTAACGGTGAGATACAGGGAAGTGTTACGAAATCTGCCAGCCGTGCACCTTCTGTTTATGGAAAATTAGGATACGATAAAGCTTTTGGAGAAAGAAGCCGTGTGCGCTTAACAGGGTCTTTTCTCAGCAAAAAATCTTCGGTTAGCGGCACCCTTTATGGTGGAGACAGAACAGGCTCCAACTACCAGTTTGTAATGGAACCTGTAACGGCTACACTAACAAGCAATGCCTTCTCAGGCCGCATGAACCCCAACTTCAGAGATAACGTAATGGCTATTATGATTAACCCCTTTATAAAAATATGCGGCTTTGAATTGTTCGGAACCTATGAAATGGCCCAAGGCAATAATGCAGTTGAAAATGGTGAAATACAATATATGGCAACTGCCGGTGATGCCGGTATATTCAGTAAGTTAGATGATCGTAAGTTCATGCAATATGAAGTTGATATGCTTTACCGCTTTGGTGCACGTGAACAGTTTTACGCAGGTGCTAAATATAATACTGTAAAAGGCTCGCAGGTTTTCGGCCAGACCACCACAACTACAACTGCCGGAGGCATTAGCCAGGGAATACGTGCCGATGTATCAATTGACCGTACAGCATTTGCAGGAGGTTGGTTTATTACACGCAACATCCTTGTGAAAGGAGAATATATAATGCAAAATTATAATGACTTTCCTACCGGGGATATAATGCAAGGTGGTAAGTTTGATGGCTTTGTTTTACAAGGAAGCATAGCTTTCTAAAATTTTATATTGTTCAATTAAAAGTTGCTCTGGGTTTTAATGGAGCAACTTTATTTAATGATATTTTAATTTCCGGTTCCTCACATTCAGGGTAGGCGTTTTTCCTATTCATTATTGCGTTATCGCAAAAACATTTTTTTTAGAGGTGCTTCTACCCTGCTATGTGTTTTGTTTGTTTTTATATTTACTGCCACTGTTTTGTTTTAAAAAAAAGGCGGCACTACTCAAAGTAATGCCACCGTTAACTAAACTTATTTTGTTATATTTATCTACGTGGTAAACACCAAATTTCCTTATCTCCCTATTTCCCTATTTCCTTAATTCCCAATTACCAAATCACCACTCTCACACTATCTTCCCTATACATTGCATCACCGGGTTTTACATCAAACGCTTTGTAGAACTCAGGGATGTTTGACACTGGTCCGTTAACACGATACTGCGAAGGTGAATGCACATCGCTCATTACCTGGCGTGCTAAACTTTCGGGTCTGCGGTTTACCATCCATGCATATCCGTAACCTAAGAAATAACGTTGGTCAGGCGTAAATCCCCCGATAGAATCATTGCCTTGCCCCTGCGCAGTTTTTTTGAATGCTTCGTAACCCATAACCACGCCACCGAGATCGGCAATATTTTCACCTTGCGTTGCATCACCGTTTATATGCAGGCTGTCCAACACTTTATAGTTACTGAATTGAGTTACGATGCGTTTTGTTTTTTCAAGAAACTTTTTCTTGTCCTCATCGGTCCACCAGTTATTCAGGTTTCCTTTTTCATCATACTGACTTCCCTGGTCATCAAAGCCGTGCGTGAGTTCATGGCCGATGACGCCACCCGCGGCGCCAAAATTGTACGCGGCATCGGCGTTGGGATCGAACATCGGCGGCAGGAGGATGCCGGCGGGGAAGACGATGTCGCGCAACGAGCCGTTGTAGGCGTCGTTGGTCTGCGGCGTCATCCACCAGTCACTGCGGTCCACCGGACCCTTGACGCGCTGGCAGTAAAATCCCCAGTCGGCCGCAGCTGCGCGGAGGACATTGCCCACCAGGTCATCATCCCGGATCACGACGAGGGAGTAGTCCCGCGGGTTGTCCGGATAGCCGACCTTGATGGTGTAACCATCGAGTTTCTTGAGCGCCTCAGCCTTCGTGGCGGGGCCCATCCAATCCAGTTTCTCCAGGCGG
>JBDTRM010000089.1:0-34380 GCA_039931675.1 Bacteroidia bacterium
AAAAATGCTCTCCCACAAAAATATTTTCCCCGACTTTATGGACAGACACTAATTAGGAAATAATCCCTTCCGGTTATGCAAACTTTTTTTGACGAGGGTACTTTCCAATAACGAACCAGTAATTTTTGAGGGATATTATTATGATCATCAACTATTAAAAAGTGAGAGTTTTCTAGAAGTCCTGGAGGCAATGGACTATCATTAAAATGGCGTCCAATGCGCGCGTTTTTTCTTAACTCCAATAATCTTTCCTTTTCATTTCCTATTTCAATCTCTTCATTTTTTGAAAGTTCCAAAATACTGTCGCAAAATTTAACAACATCACTACTATCTAAATAGATTTTATAATCCCAGCAATAAATAAAGAAACCTTTGACCAAATTTGAATCATTAGCATAAAGCGCATATTTATAGGCGGCACAATGCTTCATCAAGGGTTGATTTGGTAAGTATTTGGTATGTCCTTGTAGTGGTGTTGAAGACTCAAAAATAAATTGGCTTCCTCTAACTTTAACAGTATCAGTGTCAGCTATAATATTATCACTAGTTGTTTTCGGATTGTTACAACTAAGAATTGCACCCGACATAAAGTATAAAGAATATTTTAAAATGTTTTTACTCATCAAAATTTTCGATTGGTGAACAAATCTATCAATACTTTCATTAATGCAACAGGGTTGGGTTAAAGGGTTGATTAGTTACGATATAAGCCTGAATTACCTTATTTTAAAATTACTTTTTAAAGTCCCTCCTTTAAGGAACTCACAAATGTACAATCCATCATCTGAAACAACTGTGGTTTCAAAATGAGCTCCATTAATAAAGTCATACCAGTTATTTATAAAATATTTGGCTTCAATTTCAATAATAGGATTTCCATATCCAAAATCCATGGTCAAGAATTTCGATTTAATTAAATCAGAATTTAATAAATCGTTCGCCACTTCTTTCTCGCAACCTTCATAATCATAAAAAAAATCATAAGTTTTAGAGTACAGATTCCAATTAATAAAGCTTTCGGAAAGCGAAAAATCTTTATTTACTAAGACACCCTTTTCTTCTAAGAAGTTTTTGTAAAATGGCAGGTATGATGGAGAAAGGATTCTAATATTCTTCTGATGTTTAACAATTATCCAATTTTTGAATTCCATAAATCCTCATTTATTTAATGCAAACAAATCTATCAATACTTTCATCAATGCAAAGGGGTTAGATGAATTTCATCCTTCATTTTAAAACTATTTGGTTTGCGAAAAGCAGAGAATAAATGAGAGTAACGGAAAGAAAACCTTAAACATTCACGTTAAAACTTTCTTATACCATTCGGGAATTGTATTTTTTAACTCTAAGCCAAAATCGTTAAACACTTTCAAAAAATAAGCAAATTCAACTGTCCCATATTTATATTCGTAACCATAATTGGGGTCTTCTGACAATTTATAATCATCGTAAAGTCTCCAGATAAATTTCAGTTCATCGGATATTTTAAAATACCTGCAAGAAAAAATATCAAATCCACCAGAAGTAAAAAACTTATATTTATCAATATAAAATTCTCGACTAAATTCTTTTTCTTCCATTAACACATCTGCAATATTTTTATAATCAAGTGAAAGAAATTCAGGCTCATAAAAATCTTCTAAATGTTTACTGATTAGAAAAAGGGGTCTCCATGTGTAGCTAATTGGCCATGTGATTAAGGAACCATCAAACTTTCTATTGTCTCCGATATATTGGTTATTTATCCATATAAAAATTACAGAGTTATAGAATCCATAAGGTTCCATTATTTCAAATTCTATGGCAAATTTATTTTTATCTCCTATGAGTTTCATCCTTCATTTTTAAAACTATTTGGTTTGCGAAAAGTAGGGAATAGAAGGGCGGGGTTGGTAATGATAAAATTCAGGAGATGTTTTATTGGGTTCTGAATAATGGTATTATTGTGAAGGATATGGGGGTTATTGATTGGAGAGGTTTTTTGCAAAACATAACTTCATTACCTTTGGCATTTCCTGGTTCAATTTTAGAATATAAACCAATAAAGACACGTGATGGATGAACTACATTAATCTTATGCTAAAAAAAAATATTTGGTTATCCTTTAAGGCTTTAATTGCATTTCTTTTTTTTGAGATAGTACTCTGTTTTATAATTTCATTTTTAACCTATAGTATTCAGTACACTATTTTTGAAATTTCAAATTTCGATTATTACATTAGTTTAAGTAATGTATTACTCATATTTGTTGTTAAATCTGCATTCTTATTTCCGATTGTTTTATTTTTTCTACTTTATAAAATAATTACTTCAAAATCTGGAAACATTATACATTATCTATTATTTATTGAATTTATTAATCTTCTATATTTATTAGTAATACAGGGCCCATCAATGTTTAAAACTTATACAATTCTTAGTTATTATTGGGGAACTGCATTTTTTGATTTAATTTCTGTTAGTATACTTCTCATAATTTTCTATTATCGTTACAAGTCACTTAAAACTACTTGATATTTTCCCCACATTTCTGGTCAAGTGCAAAAGGTATCCTCACCAAGGGGTACGACAACAAACGGCATTTGGTTTATCTCGTTCCCGCTATGAAGTTCATTATTTGGTTGCGGAAAGTAGGGGATAAAAGGGGAAGGTAGGGTATTCTAAGTTATTGCTGTTCCATTTTCATTAAAGAATCTCCTTTCCAAATAAAATCTGTTTTTATTACTTCCTGTTTTCCACTTTGCCCTTTCTTAAATAAAACTTTGTTTGATAAACGACCTCGTATATAAGTATATTCAATTCTCGAATCGCCTTCCAGAACCTGAATATTTTTAAGTTCAAAAATATAATCATATTTCATTTCCTCCACCGATGACGGCCAATAAAACATATAATCCACAAACGATAATTTAAAATCGTTTAATGGTAATTCATTATAGTCCTTCAGTAAATAAATGACGTTTGATATTTGACCACTTAATTTTTCATTATGATTTATAGATGCCTCGTAAAAAGTGTTCGTTTCTAATGTCAATGAATCTTTTCCTAAAGTAATTTCTTTGTTTACGATATTCTCTTGCTCTTGTCTTTGCCAGTTATAAAGATAAGGTAGGGTGTCTCTTAACCAGGTTTTAAAAACTCTTTCTGAATGCAATTCACTTAGTGTACCGGTTTTGGTTATTGGACGGTTAGTTTTTTCATTTATATGATTATCAGCACAACTCCAATGAAAAGAACTATATAAAAGAATGTAAAAAACAACTCGCTGACTAATTTCTATGCTCATGAATTCCATTCTTCATTTTAAAACAATTTGGTTTGCGAAAAGTAGGGAATAAAAGTTGGGTTGGGAATAATGGTATTATTGTGGAGGATATTGGGAGTATTAAATTGAATAGTTCTGATATTAGCATATTATGCGTCATGCTTGAGCGCCATTACAAGTTCTAAACTGACTTCAATCAATTAGAAAGTAAATATTAGTTCGACACAAAATTTATAACCAATTTATCACTTGTAATCCTATTGGGTGGATTTTCAAATTCTCCAAATCCAGCCAATACTGAAACAGAAAAAAACAGAGATTATGTCATCAACCGTTCTTAAAATTATTCCCACTGTTCCCTCTTATGTTCCAAGTTCAGTTCAGCAGAACAGTTCAAAAGCTATTTTGACAGAATTTTATAAAGGGAATCAAATAGAGTTTTTATCACTTGACACTATTGAATTTGTTGACCAAGGTGCGAACTTTGAAAGCGTTTCATGCAATGTGTGTAGACAAGATATTCCGATAGAAGATTGGCAAAATCAGATGGACAAACTGTATCAAAACCAATTTAATGACTTGACCTTTCAAACACCATGTAAACATCAAACATCCGTAAACGATTTAAATTATAAATCACCTGCTGGTTTTGCAAAATTTATAATTAGTATTTCAGATGCACAAAGCGAACTCCCTAAAACTAGTTTGGAGCGACTTCAAGAGATTTTGGGAACACCATTAAGAATAGTTTGGGCACATTACTAGCAGAAGATCCAATATGAAAGTAGATCGAACTCACAAGAAAATAGATAAATGGGAATTTTTAAAAGAAGGATTTTAATCGGTAAACAAACTATATAGTTCAATTTCATACTTCATTTTAAAACAATTTGGTTTGCGAAAAGTAGGGAATAAAAGGGTGTAACGGAAAGAAAACCTTAAACTTTCACGTTGAAACTTTCTTATACCATTCGGGAATTGTATTTTTTAATTCTAAACAAAAATCGTTAAACACTTTCAAAAAACAACCAAAGTCAACTGTCCCATATTTATATTCATGACCATAATCGGGGTCTTCTGACAATTTATAATCACCGTAAAGTCTCCAGATAAATTTCAGTTCATCGGATATTTTAAAATACCTGCAAGAAAAAATATCAAATCCACCAGAAGTAAAAAACTTATATTTATCAATATAAAATTCTCGACTAAATTCTTTTTCTTCCATTAACACATCTGCAATATTTTTATAATCAAGTGAAAGAAATTCAGGCTCATAAAAATCTTCTAAATGTTTACTGATTAGAAAAAGGGGTCTCCATGTGTAGCTAATTGGCCATGTGATTAAGGAACCATCAAACTTTCTATTGTCTCCGATATATTGGTTATTTATCCATATAAAAATTACAGAGTTAAAGAATCCATAAGGCTCCTTTATTTCAAATTCTATGGCAAATTTATTTTTATCTCCTATGAGTCTCATCCTTCATTTTAAAACTATTTGGTTTGCGAAAAGTAGGGAATAAAAGGGTTTGGAGAGAAACAAACATTTATGGATCATAAAATTTATCCTCTTTCCATCTTGCTGCATTATTAATAATGTAATTGGCAATGTTATGATACGATTGTTCATTGCGGATTATGTGTTCGTGGTAATTGCGTTGCCACAATTTACCATTAAACCTTTCCCATCCCGATGTTTTTACACCGTCAATATATACAACGGTGGTAATGGATTTGAATGCATCCATTACATCACCAACGGTTTTGCTTGGGGTGTTCGTATTTGTGCCATCCGGTTGTTGGGCACCCACAAGGGGCGCCCCTACATTGTTTTCGGGATTAACTGTAGGGGCAATCCCTTGTGGTTGCCCTTCCTGTAGTGGTTGCACATCCAAAATTTGTAATATCCCATGAAAATGGTTTGGCATTACAATAAATTCATGTAATTGAATATTTGTAAAACGATTTGGTAAATCCAGCCATTCTGTTTCAACCATTTTTCCGGCATCGTTTAAAATCATTTCATTATTTAAAATATGACCAAACCTGCATATTTTCTCGTGGCAACATATCGTAATAAAATACATACCCGCCTGTGAATAATCATATCCTTTCAACCTGATTGATTTGCGATGGTGAATTTGTGGATTGTATTTCATTTTAAAACAATTTGGTTCGAGAAAAGTAGGGGATTGGGTTGGTAATAAAAATCAGCCTTTGCGTTGTCAGTCCAAACTACCTCGAAAACCATTGCTGAATTTCTTTTTTCATTTCAAGATGCGAAGTTGTTTTACCTGCTTTGCCCTGCTCAATTGATTCCAAAAGTCTTGCTAATTGTTTGCTGTCAAGCTCGTCAAGAATTTCAATGCTGCTGTTTTGCAATTTGTAATAATTCATTGCCTTGTAAAAATTTTCTAAAGCAACATCATCATTCAACTCATCAACAAGCTTGTGCAATTCTTCTTTTAAATTTTTAGTATTCATTATGTATGAAACTTTAATTGAAGTAAAGTTATGATTTATGTTTAATGTATTCAAAATGCAAACAAACACTTCCTTTTAAAACTATTTGACTCGCGAAAGTAGGGAAATAAAATACTCCTCGGTCATGTGTACAAATTCAGAATTAATTTTTAAAGAGAAATCTTCCATTTCAAAAATCGTTGGTTATCAAAATAGAATTACAATACCCAATAACTAAATTCCACTTAACCATCAACAGATTGCTTTCCCGCGAAGGGGCGGGACAGGCTGTTCCTCGCAATGACGAATTACCCAATTAACAAATCCCCAATCACCTCGCCTTCACCATCTTCAACATATTTATTTCCATTTCATCTAAATGGCGATAGCGCCCACGAGGCAAATCTCTTTTGGTTAATCCTGCATAATAAGTACGATCAAGTTTTACAACCATGTATTCGAGATGTTCAAAAATTCTGCGTACGATTCTATTCTTTCCTGAATGAATTGTTACGCCAACAATCTTTTTACTTTTAGCAGCCTCGTCAAAAGCAATTTCATCCACCTGCATAAAACCATCTTCGAGTTGAAGACCTTCAGCAATCTTTTTCATGTCAGCCGGTTTCAGGTTTTTATTCAATTCAACCATGTACGTTTTTTTTACATTGGTTGATGGATGCGTCATTTTATCTGCAAGTTCACCGTCATTGGTCATCAACAATAAACCTGTTGTATTGCGGTCTAATCTTCCAACAGGATAAATGCGCTCTTTGCAGGCGCTTGCAACCAATTCCATTACAGTTTTGCGTTGTTGCGGATCGTCAGTTGTAGTAATGTAGTCTTTAGGTTTGTTAAGCAACACATAAACCAATCGCTCGCTTTTCATTCGTATGCCGTTGTAGCGTATATCATCCGTTAGCTTAACCTTAGTGCCTAAGGTTGTAACTATTTCACCATTCACACTAACTAATCCTGCCGTAATAAATTCATCGGCTTCTCTTCGTGAGCAAACTCCTGAATTTGAAATGTATTTATTCAAACGAATCAATCCATCATCTTCCTTTGGTTCTTGATTTCGTTTCGATTTTCCAAAAGATTTTTTTCCGTATGTTTTTCTTTCAGCAAATTCACCTGCACTTCCTCCTTTTGAAAACTTCTTTTCACTGTAATTTTTTTTGAATGGTTTGCCTTCGCTATCACCAAATACTCTTTTGCCTTTTAATGACGAAGGTCTTTCTGATGATTGTTCGTCTCTATCACCAAAACTTTTTCTTACAGGTCTTTCATCTTTATCATCAAATTCCTTTTTGCCTTTATAAGAAGTCGGTCTTTCTGATGATGATCGGTTTTCTCTATCATCAAAGCTTTTACGAAAAGGTTTTTCTTCCTTATCACCAAATTCTTTTTTGCCTTTATAGGATGGCCTTTCTGATGATCGCTCATTTCTTTCACCGTAAGTTTTCTTGAAAGGTTTTTCTTCGCTATCACCAAATTCCTTCTTGCCTCTGAATGAAGAAGGTCCTTCGGACGATCGTTCACTTCTTTCACCATAAGTTTTTTTGAAAGGTTTTCCTTCGCTATCACCAAATTCTTTTTTTCCTCTGAATGATGGTGGGCCATCTGATGATCGTTCGCTTCTGTCTCCATAGCTTTTACGAAATGGTTTTTCTTCCCGGGCTCCAAATTCTTTTTTGCCTCTGAATGAAGAAGGTCTTTCTGATGATCGTTCGCTTCTGTCTCCGTAGCTTTTACGAAATGGTTTTTCTTCCCGAGCCCCATCCCGATAGCTATCGGGATCTTTTTTACCTCTGAATGATGGTGGTCCATCTGAAGGCCGATCGCTCCTGTCACCATAACTTTTACGTATCGGTTTTTCTTCACGATCACCGAATTCTTTTTTGCCTTTATAGGATGGCCTTTCTGAAGAAGAACGTTCGCCACGTGGTGCGAATCCTCTCTCTGAAGAGCGGCCTCTGTCGTCACCATCTTTTTTCTTAAAATAGGATGTGCTTCCTGCAGGTTTTTCATCTCTTCTGTTGCCGGTTCTTGTGCCTCTGCCTTTGGATTCGCTGTTGTTTCTTCGTATTGCCATTGCTTAATTTTTTCGCGAAGATAGTTTAATGATTTTATATCACATTTTGCAACGGTTTTATACTTGCAACGGGATAGATAAGTACATAATATCAGAATGAAAAACCTTATTTTTTTCTTTAACCTTAGTAGAAAAGTACAACCGGCTAAGTCAACCTTATTACCTTATTTTCTTTGAAATAAATGAATAAGGTAATAAAGTTTTTTTTGTGTTATTATTTTCTACTAAGGTTTGTCCCGACACATCGGGAAAGGTTAATTCAGTTGTATAAATTTATCCCGTTTCATGTATAGATATTAAAGCTGATCCAGAAACATTCAAAAATCTTTATAAAAAAAGCGCAGAGAAAATAAATTCTCGCGCCTTTAATCTTAAGTTTTTCAGTGATCTATTGAATTGCAAACTGTGCAAGCATTTCGTAACGGATTTTTATTTTCTGAAAATCCAATCCTTCATTTGCTGTTGGTGCTGCATCCATTGCCATGTTTGACATCATCATTTTTCCCATCATTGGCGGGCGGTATTCTGAATCTTCAATTTCTTTTATGAGCAAAGCTTGTCCTGCTTTTTCTCCAATGCTTTCACATAAATATTGTGCTTTTGCTTTTGCTGCTTGCAGCGCTTTTATTTTTACTTCTTTGCGATAATCTTCCATCTTGCTGTTGGAAGTTTTGCTGATGTACATATTCTGTGTTGAATTATCATCAAGCGAATTTGTTATTTTATCAATATCACCTGCATTACTGAATTTAATAATATAGGTGGTTGAAGCCATCAAATCAGGCTGTTCTTTTTTCCTTTTTCGCCAGTACCAATTGCTTTGATCAAAGCCACTCATGTTTTGAATTTGTATGCGGTCTTTAGTTATACCTGCCTTGGTGCAGCGATCAAGAAAATCTTTTTGTATAAAGTCTATGCTTATTTTCTCTTTTGCTTTATTGTAATACTCCTGCAAAGTAAAGTTTACATAAATTTCATCGGGCGCCACTT
Source organism: Bacteroidia bacterium (assembly GCA_039931675.1). Classification (GTDB taxonomy): domain Bacteria; phylum Bacteroidota; class Bacteroidia; order AKYH767-A; family OLB10; genus JAEUTH01. The sequence goes on from JBDTRM010000089.1 coordinate 8,814, forward strand.
CCATTTCGGCACTGCCGGTTACTTCAATTTTTTTTGTTTTGTCTTTGTCCTCTGCTGTTGTTTGAGCCTTGGTAACATTGCTGATTAAAAATAATGCAAGTGCAGCAGTAATAATTTTCATCTTTTTCATTTTCGTTGTTTTTAGAATTATCGTTTAATAGAAAATCTATGTGCTATTTTTTGATAACAGTTTTTATACTCTTCAACTTGATGCAAATAAAATTAAAATGATTCAGAAATATATATCGAGTAGGCAAATTGGTGATATTTATTTGAGCTTAAAAAAATATTTTGTTGAAAGCAACAGAACCTTAGTAGAAAAAATCAAACGACACTTGCAACCTTATTATTTTAGTGAGAATAAGGTAATAAGGTTTTTAGCGGGGTGTTATCCTTTTCTACTAAGGTTAAGGTAATGCGACAATTTATCATCGAATCAAATTGTTTCAACCTTTATTCAGCCAACGGATAAAAAGCATCTTCAATATGATTTATTGAAATTCCTTTTTTATTAATGATAATGGAAATTGCATCAAACCGAACTTCGTTTTTTAAATTATTTGATTGGATATAATGATCGGCAGCATCTATTAATAAACGTTGCTTCGATTTTGAAATAGCTTCTTCCGGTCGCCCGAAATAATCTGTTGAACGTGTTTTTACTTCAATCAAAATAATGAGATCATCTTTTTTTGCAATCAGGTCAACTTCTGCTTTCAGGTAACGATAGTTTTTTTCAAGTATCTTAAAACCCTTACTGGTCAAGTATTCGAGCGCAAGCTGTTCACCCTTCAATCCAAGTTCGTTATGTGTGGCCATGTATTTTGGGGTTTAATATTTAAAGTTTGTTGTCGCTCAACTTTCGGAAAGTTGAAGGAACTTTCCGAAAGTAAATTGAAAACCGACTTCACTTCCATTTCAATGTTTTTATCAGGTGTTCAATATCTTTTTCACAAAATGCAATAACCGGTTGTAACGAATCACTTTGCGGAGGACAGTTGAAATAGAGTGCGCCACGCATAAAGTGATTTATACTGTCTGTAAGATAAAATTGCACACTTGATGCAGCATTACCTGTGATCTGGTACATAATCCCTGTTGCTTTACCATCATCAGAAATAACGTAACTCTCGTCTATACCGTCAGCTTTAACTGCATGTTTATACGCAAGCGTTCGCGAATCTTCAAGGTGTTTATTCAGATTACCTGCCACAGGTTTGTAGCTTAGATGTATTCTGCCGTCAAACTGCTTAAAATAAATATCGTACCAACATGATTCAGCTAATTTATTTGAGTCGGGCAATACCTCTGCATAATCGGGTACTTCAAATTGGAATGGACAATCTTGAGGACTGAACAGATGATATTTTTTTTCGGGAAGATCAATCCTGAAATATCCACGCGGCTTTGGTGTAAAATCATGATTGCAGGAAATAAGGAGGGGAAGAAGGAATAGGGAAATAAGGCAATAAGGTAATTTGGTAATTTGGTAATTCAGGTAATTCGTCATTGCGAGGAACGAAGCAATCTGTAAATGGTGATAAGGCATTTTGAAAAAACTAATTTTTATTTTTTCTATTTCAGTAGTGATTTTCATGTTGCGTTAAACGCTGTAAGGTTAATGCAAATTGTTTAAATGATTTATTCACAACAAAAAATTAGCCTTTTGTAACTATGGTCTTGTTACGTGTAATCTTTACACGTTTTATTTTTCGTTTATCAGCACCTTCAATTTTAAAATCAAAATTTTTATAGCGAATCACTTCACCTGTTGATGGTATCTTTCCAACTATTTCGAGTATTAAACCTGCAAGGGTTGATGTTTCGCCTTTTACATCATCAAACTCTTCGAGATCAAAATTCATAATTCGGCACACATCAGTTAAGGAAGTCTTGGCTTCAAACACATAATTATTATCATCTAATTTTGAATAGAAGGTTTCATCATCATCAAATTCATCATTTAATTCTCCAACAATTTCTTCAAGTATATCTTCCAGGGTAACAATGCCGGCAACTCCTCCAAATTCATCAACCACCACAGCAAGATGAATTTTCTTTTCCTGGAATTCTTCAAGCAAATCATTGATCTTTTTGCTTTCGGGAACAATAAAAGGTTTGCGCATCAGGGTTTGCCATTCAAAATCATCACCTTTTTCATAATGCAGCAGCAGGTCTTTGATGTGAAGAACACCCTTTACATTATCCAGGTTTTCATCATAAACAGGTACGCGAGAATATCCCGCCTCTAATATTTTTTTTAATAATTCGGTGAAAGGTGTTTTCATGTCAAATGCAATTACATCCACACGCGGCCGCATGATCTGTGTTACATCAAGGTTTCCGAATTTTACAATTCCTTTCAGTATTTTTTTTTCTTCAATCGGTGTAGTGGTATCGCTGGCAATATCTATTGCATGAGTAAGTTCATCAATGGTAACATTGTAACTTATTTTCTTCATTCGCTTCTCAATAAAGGCAGTGGTGCCTGCCATAAGATAGCTGAATGGATAAAACAAACGATGTGTGATGTAAAGCGGAATTGCAAAACGTACTGCCAGTTTCAGGTTGTTTTTTGTAGCATAAACTTTTGGAATTACATCGCCAAACATCACTATTATAAAGGTGATGAGCACCACATTGATTACAACTCCCAATACCGGGTAATCGGCAAAGTCAAATGCCTGGCGCATCACGTAAGTTGAAAGAATTACGATGGCAATATTTACAGCGCTGTTTGAAATCAGGAGGGTTGCAATAAAACGTGCCGGCTGGTTAAGCAAACCGTTGATGATCTGGTTAATCTTGTTCTGTTCATCTTCTTTAAGGACGGTGATTTGCGAAGGTGAAAGTGAAAAGTAGGCGACCTCAGAACTTGAATACATTGCCGATAAGGCTAATAAAACAAAAATACTGCACAACGGCAGAATAATGCTGAATGAAAAAGGTTTTAGTAATGAAAGGGTGATAAAGAGCAAAGAGTAACTACCAGGATCCACTTTTTTGTTTTATAATTTCTACTTTTAAAAGTGCAAATTATGCACTAATAATTTTAATGCACGAAATTACGTGAGAGAGTTTATTTTCAAAATTATTTTCTGCTGCTATAACTTAATAAAAAAGGTGACGAAAAAAGTTTCATCACCCTTTACTTCAGCCATGCAATTTAAAAAGGCAAATCGCCTGCCGGGCCTGGCGCTTCAATATTTGACAATGTTTTATGGTCGGAGTTACCGTTATTGTGTTCACCGTTTAAAGGTCGTTTCAAAATTGAAACTACATCAGCCACTATCTCAGTTACAGATCGCTTTACACCGTCTCTGTCATCATACATGCGATTCCTCATCTTTCCTTCAACATATACCAACGTTCCTTTTTTAAGCTGCGACTTCTCAATACTATCAGCAAGTCCGCGCCACGCAATTATTGTATGCCACTCGGTTTGTTCCTGGCGCTGTCCTTCGCGGTTTTTGTAATGTTCTGTGGTAGCTAGCTGAAAGGTAGCTTTGCAGTGACCTGCTTCAAGATGTTTAATTTCGGGCTCTTTACCTAAATTGCCGATGAGGAGTACTTTGTTTAATGCTGACATTAATTTTGGGCTTATGTGGTTGAACGGCAAATATAATATTGCATAGCAATAATGAAAGTTTTTATTGAGAAAAACAACAATTGATTGGGTAAAAAACACATAAGTTAAGGCTTTAATACTTTTTCCTGTAACAAATAATTTTCGATAAGCTTCGGAAAAGGAAACTTCTTTGCATTGTTAATGGATACGAATTGCATGTGAGCGCCTGATTCAAAATTTTTTTGTTCAAGCGTTAATTTAATAAAAACGGTATGTAGATTTTGATGTGTGAGCTTATGTGTAATTGAATCTGAAATTTTATTTATTCGAAATAAAGATTCTTTTACAATTGAAATAAAACCAGGTGTTGCAAAAATTTTTTCAGGTTTAATAATTTTTGAAGTTTCAACTAACGGAAGATCGTAAAGGTTTTTCCAAATATCGTTGCCTGTTCTTTTATGAATGATGAACTTGTTTTTATACAATATTAAAAAGTAAAACAGGTAGCGGTTTTTAACTGCCGTTTTTTTTGATTTGACGGGAAGCTGCCCGATAGTTTTTTTATGAAACGCAAGGCAACTGCTGTTTACAGGACATTGATTGCATAACGGATTTCGTGGCGTACATATTAACGCGCCCACTTCCATCATAGCCTGGTTGTGAATAGCAGGTTTTTTCTTGTCAAGTAATTTATTGGCTAACAAAAAAAATTGCCGTTTGCCTTCTGTGCTGTCAATGGGGGTATGAATGCCGAAGTGTCTTGATAAAAAACGATAAACATTTCCATCCACTACTGCATGAGGAAGATTATAAGCAAAAGAAGCAATGGCTGCAGCAGTGTAATCACCCACACCTTTTAATTTTCTTAAATCAGTAAACGAAGCAGGAAATTTACTTTCAAATTCATTCACTATAGATAGTGCTGCATGGTACATGTTTCGGGCTCGTGAATAGTAACCAAGCCCCTGCCATAATTTTAATATGTCGTGCTCATCAGCTTCGGCAAAACTTTTTACATCGGGAAAAGTTTCAATAAATTTATAGAAATAAGGCATTCCCTGTTCTACTCTTGTTTGCTGTAGAATAATTTCAGAGAGCCAGATGATATAAGGATCACCTGATTCGCGCCAGGGAAGGGTGCGTTTATTAACTTCATACCAGGCAATTATTTTTTCTGAGAAATGAACTGTTTGCACTTTTAATTTTTCAATAAGTGACGATGCTAAACAAAAATTATAAACCTTCACCACACAATGATCAAAAAAAATTGAATTTCATATAATTAAAGTTGTAAGTTTGGTGCAACTGAATAAATTTGTAGATATTTAGCGTCAATCACTTAACTCAAAAACTCAAAGCTATGACCAAGGCTGATTTAATAACAGAAATTGCCGATAAAACCGGCATTGAGAAAACTAATGTGCTTACTGTACTCGAAGCCATGATGAAAATTATAAAAAATTCAATGGGTGAGCGCAAGAATGTTTATTTGCGTGGCTTCGGAACTTTCTATGCAAAGAAAAGAGCTCAAAAGATCGGGCGTGTAATTACCCGTAACGAGCAAGTGATCATCCCCGAACATTATATCCCTTCTTTTAAACCTGCCAAATCATTTATGAGCAAGGTAAAAACAGCTTACGCAAAAAAGTAAATTACTATTTATACATAAAACGGGGCAGATTGTTGTTCCCGATACCTATCGGGATTGATCTGAAAAACGTCTTTTGCTTAATGCGAAAAAAACCTTACTAGAAAAAAAATCAAACGACAGTGCTTACCTTATTACCTTATTTTTATTGAGAAATAAGGTAATAAGGTTTTTGATGGATGGCATTCATTTCTACTAAGGTTTAAAAAAATTAAGGTTAATCCCAATAGGTATCGGGAGCAACAATTTATACCGTTTGCAGTACAGGTCCAGGTTGATTTTAATTTTTCTGAAAAGGCTGTAGCATAAATTTTTATTTCACTTTATCTTAACAGCTTAAAGCAATATCTTCGCGACTTCAAATTTTAACGCCCGAGGCAGCCCGCTTCGGGCTTGCGTTATTTGTTGGATATTGGGAAATAGGAGAATATGGAAATATCGTAATTCGTCATTGCAATTGCGGTGCATAACAGGCTAAACACTTTCTGAAAGTTCCTTCAACTTTCCGAAAGTTTAACGACAAAAAAGTGGATTTACAAACGATAATAACAAAGTATAAAAATCACCCGAGGTTTTTAAACCTGTTACGGTTACTTACTTCTGCAGATAAAAATCATATTTATATGCAGGGTTTGAAAGGATCGGTACCTGCTGTATTAACGGCTGCTTTATATGATGCTGAAAAATTCAATGCAATGTTTGTATTGACCGATAAAGAAGAAGCAGCATATTTTGCAAACGACCTTGAAAATTTATTGGGGGAGAAAAAAATTTATTTCTATCCCTCATCTTTTAAAAAGCCAAACGATTTTGAAACGCTTGATAACAGCCATGTATTGCAGCGTGCGGAAGTTTTAAATCACATCAGCAAACATGCCGAAGGAAATATTGTAGTTACCTATACAGAAGCTGTTAGTGAGAAAGTTACCACCAAAAGAAGTTTACAGCAAAACACTTTTGACATCAAACGTGGTGAAAAACTTTCCATTGATTTCCTGAGTGAGTTCTTAGACCAGAATGAATTTGAATTAGTTGATTTTGTTTTTGAAGCCGGACAATTTGCAGTACGCGGAGGAATTATGGATGTGTTTTCATTTGCTTATGAATTGCCTTTCCGCATTGAGTTTGGCGATGACATGATTGAAAGCATTCGCACGTTTGACCCTGCAAATCAACTTTCAGTGCAACCAATGGATCATGTAAGTATTATACCAAACGTACAAACGAGATTGCTCAAAGAAAGCAAAGAATCATTTTTTGATTTTATAGATAAAAGTTTCAAATTCTTTTTTAAAGATTTGGATTACACCATTGAATCAATAAAAAACCAGGAAATAAAAATTAAAGAGTTTCAGTTTGAAAAAGACAAAACTCCGATAACAGATTCAACAGGCAATGAAATAAAAGTTGTTGCAGATGATTTTGACACTGCCAATAATTTTATCTCCAAACTTCCTGATTTTACTATTGTTGAATTTGGAACGCATCAATATTTTAAGGATGGAAATACAATGTCATTTAACCAGGCATCGCAACCGGCATTCAATAAAAATTTTAACTTGCTGTTTGAAAACCTGGTGCAAAACCAGGAACAGCGTTATGAAAATTTAATTATTGCTGATAATCCGAAACAGGTTGAACGCATCTATTCAATTTTTGAAGACCTTGTAAAGCCCGAAGCCGCAAAGGGAAAACAGTTGAATTTTGCAACAATCATGCTCTCATTGCATGAAGGTTTTATTGATCACGATTTAAAATTTGTTTGTTATACCGATCACCAGATTTTTAACCGTTACCACCGTTTTCGTTTAAAGAAAAATTACAGCAAGAGCGAAGCCATTTCTTTAAAAGAGATTTATGCCTTACGCCCTGGTGACTACATCACGCACATTGATCATGGTGTTGGAAGATTCGGAGGGTTGGAAACTGTTATGGTAAATGGAAAAATGCAGGAAGCAATTCGTTTGTTGTACAAGGATAATGATTTGCTGTACATAAGCATTCACTCGCTGCACCGTATTGCGCGTTATACGGGTAAAGAGGGGACAGAGCCTTCGCTTAATAAATTAGGTTCAACCGCTTGGGCAACACTTAAATCAAAAGCCAAGAAAAAAGTAAAAGACATTGCAAAGGATTTAATCGCACTTTATGCAAAACGAAAAACACAAAAAGGTTTTGCCTTTGCTCCTGATAATTTTTTGCAAACTGAATTGGAAGCCTCCTTTATTTACGAAGACACACCAGATCAAATCAAAGCAACTGTGGACGTAAAACGCGACATGGAAAAAATTCAACCCATGGATCGTTTGATTTGCGGTGATGTGGGTTTTGGTAAAACTGAAATTGCTATTCGTGCTGCATTTAAAGCGGTATGCGATAGCAAGCAGGTTGCGATTTTAGTTCCAACAACAATTCTTGCATCGCAGCATTACCGCACATTTATGGAGCGGATGAAAGATTTTCCCTGCACGATAGATTATATCAATCGTTTTAAATCAGCAGCGCAGCAAAAAATAACATTGCAAAAATTAGCAGAAGGAAAAATTGATATTCTCATCGGCACGCACCGTATTTTAAGCAAAGATGTGAAGTTTAAAAATCTTGGTTTGATGATAATTGATGAGGAACAAAAGTTTGGCGTTACCGCAAAAGAAAAACTAAAAGTGATTAAAATTAATGTTGATACGCTAACGCTAACTGCAACACCTATACCAAGAACGCTGCAATTTTCATTAATGGGTGCGCGCGATTTAAGCATCATCAATACTCCGCCACCCAACCGCTTTCCTGTCAATACAGAGTTGCATGTGTTTAATGATAAAGTGATTCATGATGCAATTACTTATGAAGTTTCGCGTGGAGGGCAAATATTTTTTGTACACAATCGCATCAGTGATATTCATGAATTGGCTGCTGTTATCAGGAGATTGTGTCCTGATGTTACCATTGCAGTTGGTCACGGACAAATGGAAGGTGATCAGCTTGAAGAAACGCTGATGAATTTTATTGAAGGCAATGTTGACGTGCTTATCTCCACAACAATTATTGAATCGGGTCTTGATATTTCAAATGCAAATACCATCATCATTAACCAGGCGCAAAATTTTGGTTTGAGTGATTTGCACCAGATGCGCGGTCGTGTGGGACGCTCCAACAAAAAAGCATTTTGCTATTTGCTTACGCCTCCACTTACTGTGCTTACAGGGGAAGCGCGTCAGCGATTAAAAGCTATTGAAGAGTTCAGTGATTTGGGAAGCGGGTTCAATGTTGCCATGCGCGATTTGGATATTCGCGGTGCAGGAAATTTATTAGGCGGTGAGCAAAGCGGATTTATTTCTGAAATAGGTTTTGAAACGTTTCATAAAATTCTTGACGAAGCAATTTTTGAATTGAAGCATGGTGAGTTTAAAGAAATTTTTGCTGAAGAAAATGCGAGCGCAACGGTTGGCGGTGAGGCTAACCGTGGAGAACAATATGTTCGCGATTGCCAGATTGATACAGATCTTGAAATTTTATTTCCGTCAGATTACATCACCAACATTACTGAACGATTAAATTTATATAAAGAGCTTGATGATATTGAAGAGGAAGAAACGCTTCAACAATTTGAAAACGTGTTGCGTGATCGGTTTGGCGAAGTGCCCAAACCTGCAATAGAATTGATGAATACTATTCGCCTGCGTTGGAAAGCAAAGGCATTAGGTTTTGAAAAAATCTTTATGAAAAATAATATTTTCAAAGGTTACTTTACCAGCAGCGGTGATGAGCGTTTTTTCAACTCACCGGTTTTTACCGGCATACTCGATTTTATAAAACGCAATCCCTCACGTTGTAAATTAAAAGATGACAGTGGAAAACCTTCCATCACTTTCGGCAATGTGGGAACGATTGAAAAAGCAAATAAACTTTTGCTTGAGTTAATGGAAAGTGCTACAGTGACCGTTTAAAGCCATGTTATCTCAATTTTATCCAAATGTTAAAGTAAATCCATTTTCGCCACATTTTTTTTGCAAAAGTGTTGTCATTTCAAAATAATTTTACATTTGCCCGAACACATTCGGAACCCATGGTAACAAAAGTAACAGGTGGAGTAAAAATAAGCGTAGAAACTTTCTACCAGCCGCAACATTCTGACCCGCGGCTGAATCACTTTGTGTTCGCTTACCGTATCACAATTGAAAATTACAGCGAGCACAGGGTGCAGTTAAAACGAAGGCATTGGGTTATTATAGATGCTGACGGACAGCACCGGGAAGTAGAGGGAGAAGGAGTAGTAGGAGAACAGCCCACGTTAGACCCTGGCGAAATGTATAAATATGTTTCAGGCTGCAACCTCACTTGTGAAATTGGAAAAATGTACGGCTCGTATGAAATGGAACGCACAGATATTAAAAAAAGATTCAGAGTTCGTATTCCCGAATTTTTAATGATGACTGATGCAAAACAGAGTTAAGAAAAATTTGATCCCATAAAAAAAGAGGCTTCTGAAAACAGGAGCCTTTTTTTTGAAAAAATTTTGAATTAAGAATTAATAATAATTGAATATCGAATTGAGAATTGGTGAAACTTTAAACCCTAAACTTTTTTACTCCACTTTCACAACTTGCTTCACCGCATTAAATTCATCCCCTTTAATTTTTAAAGTATAAATTCCGGTGGAGAGATTTTCAATATTGAGATTTAAAACTGATTTACCCGGTAATAAATGTTCTTGTTTTGAGAAAACATTTTTTCCTGTTACATCAAAAATTTCGATTGAAAGATTTTCATCGCGAAGCAAATTAATATCTAACTCCAAATTATTATAAACCGGATTGGGATAGATGGCTACCTCGTTTTTAGGAATTCCATGTGGAGGAATTCCTAACGCATTACTTGCATCTAAAACAAACAATCCATTTTGCATGTCGCTTGCGAGAATGTTGCCGCTTGGCAATTCAGTGTAAGCACCCCAGCAGCCTGAATAATCAGGTTCAGGCAAACCCGCACCATCAGTTGGATTGGTATCAAAGAAACCTGTGCGCACAACGTTTGCAGGATTGCTCACATCAAAAATCTGGAGCCCATCCTGGTAATATGCAACCACGCAATAATGATCATTCATCATAAACGGATTGTGAGGTGTGGCAGTTGACGTTGGCGTACTGCTAAATGTGGAACCGAAAACAATGTTTTGCAAATCAGTAATATCATAAGCTTTGAGCGGCAACCCGGTGGGAACTTCATCAGTAAAGATCAAGGTTTTGCTGTTATCAGTCAAAACACTGCTGTGGTTATAACCTTGAGAAGGGTAAGATGTTATCGAATTGATTTCGGTAAATGTATTGTTGGCATTAAACTTATAAATATGCAGACCGCCCCAGGAAGCCGAAGCATAAACAGTGTCATTGCGCACATACATATCATGAATATCATCTATTAAAGGATAATCGTCAGAGAGCTTTCGCAGCAAAACAGGAGAAGCAGGATTAGCAAGACTGAACACAGCCATTTGTTCACTACCACCACCAACGGCATTGCCTCTTGGAATACCAAAATATAATTTATTACCATCAATAAAAATGGTATGGCTTCGCGTTATAATTTGATTAGACTGATGAACGATATGCACAGAATCGGGCAGGTAACTTAAGTCAGCAATCTGAAGGCAATTTGGTCCGCCATCATCGCTCACCATGTATAAGTAATTGTTGTATGTTTTTAACTCGCGCCATATACAACCAACCACGCATCCCGGCACAAAATCGCGCTGCACGGGTGCAGCAGGGTTAGTCACTTCAACAATATAAACTCCATTAGTGGCTCCAATGATGGCATACTCTTTTCCGTTACCATCAGCCCAGCCCCATACTCCGTTATACCTTATCCCATAATAGGGTTCGGGTGCAACCGTAAGATCATCAAAAGTTGAAAGAAGGCTGATGTTTTGTGATGTGAATTGCGCAACACTTAAAAATGGTGTTGAGCAAATTACAAGTAGAAGTAAAATTATTGAATGTAGATTTCTTTTCATGGTGTTTATTTTTTTGTGAAGATAAAAGTAGCTGAAATTTACATTCGGCAAAACTTCTAATAGTCGTAATCGAACTACCGTTAAACACTTTTACAAAAAGATGAGGTTATTCTTTGTATTGTTCTGCATCTTTTTTGCCTTCTGGAACCAACACGAAAATGTCTTCATTGTCTTTTTTCATGTAATAGTTTTCCCGTGCAAATTTTTCGAGATGAGCTGAATCGCTGGTGAGTTCAAAAAGTTCTTTTTGGTTTTTAGTGATTTCTGAAAGATAGTAATCGCGCTCGCCTTCGAGGCTTTTCAAATCTTTGTGGTAACCGTACTGCACAATAAAATTATTTTGATCAAAAAAAGTAAGCCACACTAAAAAAATTGTCAGTGCAATTACATACTTATTTTTAAAAACTGAAGGAACCTTTATCTTTTTCATACTGATGAATGTGAAGTCAAATGTACAAACGCAATTGGTAATGGGGTTATTATTAAGATGGAATTATTAACAGGGGAATGTTTGAGAGGGAATTTAATATTCAATTTTCAGAAAGGTTCTGTGGCAACGTTAACGAGAAATTCTTTTATTTCTTCCTCATTCACTTCAAAACCTGGAAGAAAATCAACTTCTTCTTCGTAGCTGATATCTTTGAAAAAGGAAAGCTGTTGTACAAATAATTTATGGTTGAATTGTTGATCGAATAATTCATAGGCTCGTTTAGAAACTTCTTTAACCGTAAAATGATTTTTGATGATAAAATATAAGTCAACATAATCTTTCCATTTTCCCCTTCCGCCAAGAGCAAAAGCCTTCATTGCGGCAAGCTCTAATAAATCAGGCATTGCTGTAATCTCTTTAAATTTAATATTGTGTGGAATATTAAAGGGATATTGATAGAAAGTAAATTTCACACCGCATATATTATAATGCACTTGTTCAGTATTTTCAAAACCCCTATTGACAGGGCGAAACTTTAATTCAAATATTTTTCTCTTTATCAAATCATGATTAATATTATTGATAGTGAACAAATCAAAATCAATTGATCTTCTATGTCCTATTTGAAGAGCAATAGCAGTTCCTCCAACCAGGTAAAAATTTCTTTTAAAAAGTTTTACTAAAGAAAGCAATTCAGTTTGTTGCGGTGTGAGGATTTCTAAATGCATGTCGTTTGAAATAAAGATTAAAAAAATTCACTACAGGTGCAAAATAATTCACTCTTCGTCCCACGGCAGTTTGCGCATAAAAAATTTCCGCAACATGATCAACGCCTAAAATTTCAAAAAGGCGCTTGACCATTTTTTCATCACCATAGTTTAATACAAACTCTACCACCACTTCATGAGAAAGATTTTCCTTTTTCTTTTCGGGGATGTACCACCAAAGCCATGAATAATCACGGATGAATTGTTTTAATTCAGGAGAATTTTCTGACCGGATATTTTTTGATGCTGACATTATAATTTACCTGCTGCTTCTAATTCTTTTTTAAATTCTTCAATAGTAAGCACTTCTACTTTGGGCCAGGAAATTGTTTTCAGAATTTGAAAATGTCTGTCTTCAGAAACAATAAATTTTGCTTTACCTGCAATTGCGCAATCAACAAATTTATTATCATCGGGGTCTGTTGCGATGAGATTCCATCTTTTATAATCCTCAATCAGCAGATTCTCTTTATCAATAATAAACAATTGCAAAATTTCTTCCGTAAGTGAAACGCCATACCAGCGGTTTAGAAGTTCTTCGTATTCAAAAAGAATTTCCGGGCTTATGCAAATAGAAAATTCTTTTTTGAAATATGCATTCAGCAACCAATAGTTGGGAGAAGTAGGGAGCAGTGAAGTAAGCAGTACATTGGTATCAAGAACTATTCGCATCCTGTTTATTTATAAGGTGTTCGCGAATGAGTGGTAAGCATTTTGTCAAAATCAATTGCTGTATATTTTTTTTCGCTTGCAACTTTAGCAGCCACCTCTTGAATTTTTCTGATATAGAAATCCCTTATTACTTCCTTTAATTCATCTACTTCATTTTGCTGAATGTTTCGGGGAAATAATTTTAGTAATTCCAATTGCATTGGTGTCAACGGAGTTTTTAATTCTGATTCCATTTTTTGATTTGTTTTGATGATACTAAGATAATTAAAATTTTATCCTCAATCCAATTTACCTGCTGCTTCTAATTCTTTTTTAAATTCATCAATGGTTAGAACTTCAACTTTTGGAAAAGTAATTGTTTTTAAAATTTGAAAATGTCTATCCTCAGAAACAATAAATTTTGCATTACCTGCGATTGCACAATCAACAAACTTATTATCATCTGGGTCGGCTTTGATTAGATTCCATCTGAATGAAGATTCAATCCATATAACATTCTCAGCCTCCTTCAATGCGATTAAAATTGCATCAGCCACGGCATTTCCAACATGTCGTGAAATTACTTCTTCATACTCCATAGCAATTTCAGTTGATATGCATAAGTAGTAATTGTTTTTTAAAATACCGCTGAAAATCCAACAAAAGGGTGAACTTGCCGATGCTGCAACCAACATTGCATTAGTGTCAAGTACAATTCTCATTTAACAGGATTGTATGGAGTGCGTTCATGTAACTTTAAAAAATTCTCCATAGTTTCTTTGGTCCATTTTTCTTTATCCCAAACTTCATCAGCAGCCTTAGTTGCTTTGTAAGCAAAATATTGAACAAATAAATGTTTTAGTTCTTTCAACTGCTCTTCAGGAACATTTCGTGAAAACATTTTGAGCAGTTCCAACTGCATTGGAGTTAATGGGGATTTTAATTCTGATTCCATTTTTTGATTTGTTTTGATGATACCAAGATACTGAAAAATATATTTGTTCCTCATTTAAATATCGAACAAATAAAATTCCTTCTCAACTCCCAATCAACCCTTTCCCCTTTTCCACAGCGCCTTTCAAGCCTGCTAAATTTTTTCCGCCTGCTGTTGCATAAAAGGGTTGCCCACCACCGCCACCTTGAATTTCTTTTGCAAGTATGCGGATGATTGCTGTTGCATTCAGGTTTTTTTCTTTTACTAAATTGTCTGAGATAATAAGAGAAAGAAATGGTTTAGCTTCAGAATCGAACATTGGCTCTTTTACAGCGGAGCCTAAAAGCAAAAACAGATTTTCTATTGAATTTTTCATTTCGAAGGAAAGAGTTTTAATAGCATTTGCATCTTCTAAATCTATAACCTCACATATTAAATTGAGATCGTTAACTTTAATAATTTTATCTTTTAAATGATGTTTAACTGCACGGATTTTTTCTAAATAAAAGTCTTCAAGCTTGCTTTGTAGCCATACATTTTGTGCCAAAATATCTTCTATAGCTTTAACTGTATCTCTTGGATTTTTTAGCTTGATATTCACTTCTTCCAAAATCTTAAGTTTATCATTAAAATATTTTTCAGCAGCTTTTGAGGTGATGGCTTCCACCCTGCGAACACCTGCTGCAACAGAGTTTTCAGAAATTATTTTAAACAAACCAATTTCACCGGTCGCCTGAACGTGTGTGCCTCCACATAACTCAACAGAATAGTTTTTATCAAACGTTATCACGCGAACTGAGTCACCATACTTCTCGCCAAACAAAGCCATTGCTCCGCGTTTTTTTGCTTCTTCAATCGGTACGTTTCTTTCTTCTTCCAACTTTATATTCTCGCGAATTTTTTCATTTACAATCGTTTCAATTTGTTGCAACTCATCATCAGTTACTTTTGAAAAATGTGAGAAGTCGAAACGTGTTACTGATGAATTAACTAACGAGCCTTTTTGTGCAACATGAGTTCCCAAAACTTTGCGCAAAGCAGCATGCATTAAATGCGTTGCGCTGTGATTGTTGTTTGTGAGGTTACGTTTATCAGCATCAACAACAGCCATAAATTTCTTATCAAAACTATCGGGCAATGCGTCAACAAAATGAATGATGAGATTATTTTCTTTTTGTGTATCGGTGATGTAAATTTTTTCATTCGCTGTTTCTATGTAGCCTGTATCGCCCACCTGTCCACCGCTTTCGGCATAGAAAGGAGTTTTATCAAACACCAATTGAAACTGTTCTTTATTCTTTGCTTTTACTTTTCGATACTTTGATATTTCAATTTCATAAGTGAGATTATCGTAGCCAACAAATTCACTTTTATCAATTTCTTTAAGTACAACCCAATCATCGGTATCAACTACTGCAGCAGCACGCGAACGGGTTTTTTGCGCTTCTAATTCCAGAGAAAAACCTTCCATGTCAACAAACCAACCAATTTCTCTCGCCATTAATTGTGTTAGGTCAATAGGAAAGCCATAAGTATCATACAGTTCAAATGCAAACGGACCTGAAATATATTTTTGTTTTCGAGCATTGTATTCTAACTCCATCCTTTCCATTTCGTCATCAGGACCTGCTTTATCATCTACTTCAAATCCGATTCCATCAATATAATTTTTGAAATTTTTTATTCCTTTTTCTAACGTTCGTAAGAAACTTGACTCTTCTTCTAAAACAACTTTAGTTACAAATTCTTGTTGCGATTTTAATTCGGGAAAAACATTTTCAAATTGCTCCGCAAGCACAGCAACTAACTTGTGTAAAAATGGTTCTTGTATTTTGAGAACAGAATATTGATATCGAACCGCTCTACGGAGAATTCTTCGTATTACATAACCTGCTTTATTGTTCGAAGGCAATTGTCCGTCAGCTATTGCAAATGAAATAGCACGAATATGGTCAGCCATTACACGCATTGCAACGTCAGGCATCAATGACATTTTATCCCCTGGTTCAAAGAAAAGGTCTGTATTCCCGTAAGGAATTTTACAATGCTTGCTGATATACCGAATGAGCGGTTGAAAAACATCTGTATCATAATTCGATTGCTTGCCTTGCAAGGCCATGCACAAGCGTTCGAAACCCATGCCTGTGTCCACATGTTGTGCAGGCAATTTTTCCAATGAACCATCAGCCTTACGGTTGAATTCCATAAAAACATTATTCCAAATTTCAACCACTTGCGGATGACTTTCATTCACTAAAGTTTTTCCGTCAGTTTTATTTCTTTCATCATCATTTCTTAAATCAACATGTATTTCTGAACACGGACCGCATGGACCTGTATCGCCCATTTCCCAAAAATTATCTTTTTTATTTCCTTTTAGGATTCGGTCTTCTGCAATCCATAATTTCCAGTTATCAAAACTATCCTGGTCAAAAGCAAGTCCTTCTTTATCATCACCTTCAAACACGGTAACATAAATTCTGTCCTTTGAAATTTTATAAACTTCTGTAAGCAATTCCCAACTCCATTCAATTGCTTCTTTTTTAAAATAATCGCCAAAGCTCCAGTTACCAAGCATTTCGAACATGGTGTGGTGATATGTGTCCACTCCAACTTCTTCAAGGTCATTATGCTTTCCGCTTACGCGCAAACATTTTTGTGTATCAGCAACACGCTTGAATTTAATCGGTTCGTTACCAAGAAAAATATCTTTGAACGGAGCCATACCACTATTGGTGAACATTAGCGTTGGGTCGTTCTTCACCACCATTGGCGCGCTCGGCACTATTTCATGTCCTTTACTTTTAAAAAAATCTAAAAACGTTTTACGTATTTCTGCTGATGTCATACTTCTTTTGTGTAGTTTATTCGATAATTATTATTGTTATATTTTTTGTAATTATGGAGAGTTGATTTATCTTTGTACCGGAGGCTTTGTTGGGAAACCGGCATTGCCTTTTTTATTTTACATAAATCACACTCCATATATTCCAATTATTTACATCTCCGATTTCACGCGAGGTTTTATAAATCATAGGTTTTAGCATGTCAACAAATTCTGATAATTCTGGTCTGAAACTTTTGTCCATTCCTTTAAGCCTTAGACCCCAGGAAATAATATAAGCAATCAAATCAGCTATTTGAATACCGGTTGTAAGGTCGCTGTGAACAAAAAAGGGTTCAGGTATTATAAGACCTGAACGCTGTCGCCCTTTAGACGATTTCTTAAAATAGTTTTCAAGTTGCGACACCAAAATATGACTTTTAGATTTTTCCAACTCATCAAAAACAATTATTCCCTGGTCATCATTTTTTTTATCCTCAAGATAATAATACATACGTTCAAAAGCATAAACATAATCGCGCCTCAAAAACACATTCGATTTATCGTCTGTTTCCCTCAATGGTTCCGAAGAAATAGAAGCGAAAATTTTTATCCTGAATTGATTACATATTTCTAAAAGTTTTCTAACATATTCTAACTTAGCCTGCGCCAGAGCTGCAATATGCCTTGCGCTTGCTGTATTTCCATTTTCAATACACTCTTTAGCCAGCAAAGTTCTTTCTGTTTCAGGAATAATTTCAAAACCTCTTGCCTGTTTAAATACTTTCCGTTTTAAAAATTTCCTGCCTTTTATTTCGCGTTCAGAGCCACCATATCTTGTTCCTAAAAGATTTTTCTCAGTGATTTTAAGTTGACTCACAATGTGCCACAAATCATCATCTTTAATAGCAACTGCACATAACACTTCATATAGTGAATCTTGTTTATCGGTACCGCTTTCATCTGCAAAAAAGAAATATGCCACTGCTATGATTTTTTAAATAACAATCTCAAATATGAAACTTCAAACTTATTTTACATTTGCGAGGCGCGAAAATAATCATCTGTGCTTTATAAATATGGCAAGAGCTAAATATTACTTCAATCCGCAATCACTTAAGTATGAAAAAGTGATAGTAGGTGTGCGCAAACGCCTGCTGGTGGCGCTTGGATGGCTGGCTACGGCAGTGGTTTTCGGGGCAGTATTTTTATGGATTGCGTATTCAAACTTTGATTCTCCAAAAGAAAAACAATTGCGAAATGAAATTGAAGGCTTGAAATACCAATACGAATTGTTGCAAAAACGTGTTGATTTGAGCGAAAATGTTTTGCACGATTTGGAAAATCGTGACGATAATATTTATCGCGTTATATTTGAAGCAGACCCGATACCGCGAAGCGTGCGCCAGGCCGGCTATGGTGGTGTTGACAAATACAAAGCATTGCAGCAATATGATAATGCAAAACTGATGAAAGAGACTTCAATGAAATTGGAT
This sequence comes from Bacteroidia bacterium, assembly GCA_039931675.1. Classification (GTDB taxonomy): domain Bacteria; phylum Bacteroidota; class Bacteroidia; order AKYH767-A; family OLB10; genus JAEUTH01. The sequence goes on from JBDTRM010000089.1 coordinate 27,145, forward strand.
AAGCTGGAAAAGCAATTGTACATTCAGTCAAAATCATTTGATGAAACATTTGAGTTGGCAAAAGGCAAAGCCACTATGCTTGCAAGTATTCCCGGCATACAGCCTGTGAGTGGCGCTGAATCTGTTATTGGCTCAGGATTTGGATATCGGATTCATCCGATTTATAAAACTTCAATGATGCATACAGGAATTGATTTTACTTCGCCTGTCGGCACTGAGATTCATGCAACAGGTGATGGAGTAGTGGAGAGAGTTGAATTTGACGGGCGCGGTTATGGTAACAATGTGGTCATCAGTCATGGCTTTGGATATGAAACTTTATACGGACACATGAGTAAATTTTTAGTGCGCAGAGGACAAAAAATTAAGCGTGGAGAAGTGATAGGATTGGTTGGAAACACAGGTGCATCAACAGGTCCGCATTGTCATTATGAAGTAATCCGCAACGGCAGTAAAATTAATCCTATCAATTTTTTCTTCAACGATTTGACTCCTGAGCAATATGAAAAAGTAATTGAATTGGCTAATAAAGAAAATCAGAGTTTCGACTAAAGTCGGGGAATAAGGAAATAGGGAAATAGGAAGATTCGTCATTGCGATTCCGATGCATCGGAATCGCAATGACGCAACAGAAAACAGTAAATACTAAACGAAAAAATGGCATATAAAGAAAAAGAAATACAGCGTTTATTTTATTCCATTGGCGATGTGGCTAAGATGTTTAATGTGAACACTTCGCTTATTCGGTTTTATGAAAACGAGTTTGATATTTTAAAGCCTGCCAAAAATCAAAAGGGCAATCGTTTTTTCACGCCAAAGGATGTGGAGAGTTTTAAAATCATTTTTCATTTGGTTAAAGACCTTGGTTTTACTCTTGAAGGAGCGAAGAAAAAACTCACTGAGGATAAAACGGAAGTGATGAGTGACCATGAATTGCGCGAAACGCTTACAAGATTGAGAAGTTTTTTAGTGGAGTTGAAAGAGAAACTTTAAATCGTCCTCAACCTTTAATATCTTCCTCATCAGGAATATCGAGCAAACTAATTTCCTCGTTGGGATTATCGGCTTTCTTAACCTTAAATGAAAAACTTTTGTGAATAGTAAAACTAAGCACACCTATAGATAGCGCAGAGAATGTTCGAGCAACAGTTGGGAACCAATCAAGCTGCCGGATGAGAAAAGTCATCAACAAATAATTTAATCCGAGAATCATTATTGCAACACCAATAAAACGAATCAACTGGTAACGTGTTTTCATGGTGCTTTCGTGAAACACGAAAAACTTGGTGATGCTGAAATTGGTAACCAATCCGCAACTGTACGAGATGGCCAATGAAACTGTAGGAGCCTGGAAAACAAAGTCATTTAAGAAAGGAACAGGTACAACTTGCTTTTTCAAAATATAATTGAACATCACAAAATAAACGCTGATGTCAACTACTGTTGCTAAACCTGCTGCTATAAAATACCTGAAAACTTTGCTGTGGTAGATTTTGTGAATCATAAAAATTTTTGGGGCATGGCTGGCAAAGATAGAAATTAGGTGGAGTTAAGGAAATCATGTTGCATTTTCTAATTCCGTCCTTTACTCTAAATTTGCTTTATGAAACTAACACGAATTGAAATTGGCAACTATTACCAATTTAAAGATTTTGTCCTTGATTTAAAATATCCTGAAGACTTTCATGACGAATCGAAAGCAGGAAAACCTTTAGAAAAGGTCTGTTTTATTGGACAAAGTGGTACAGGAAAAACTACGTTGATTAATTTAATCCAGTATGCATATATTAAGATTCAGCAATCGAATAAACCATTGATTAATGATAACGCATATTTAAGTTTGTTTAATTTAAAGTTTCCAAAATATTCTGAGATTAAATTTTTTTTTGAAGAATTTATTCAAAATGAAAACACTATCTTTCAGTTAACCCTAAATAATGATAACTTATCAAGATTATCAATTTTTGAAAGTGGAGACGAAGTTTTTTTGGATAAGACCAAATTCAAATCATTAGGAGACAATTCAAGTTTAATAGGCTATCCAACAGAAAACCGAACAATAAACAACATTGGGAAAGGGCAAGCCGATACTTATATTTTCAACATACAAGATTCTAAAGAAGCTTTGAATTTGATCCTTCAAAAAATTAATGAATTCAGAGAAAAGGAAGCGGAATTTAAAATAAATATAGCAGGAAAAATTTTAGCTGAGGATAACGAAACACTTAAAAAGGAATATCAGAAATGGCTTGATGCAAATCCTAATCCTGTAAAAGATTTAGCAGATAATTGTCTTGATAAAATTCTGAATAAATTTCATTTAAAAACTAAAACAGAGTTAGAAGGTCTTGCTGATTTGAATCTACAGATTCAGAATATTCATAACAATGAAACTATTGCTTTTGAATTTTTGAGCACAGGCACTAAGCAAATTATTGTTACCGCTATTCCATTGTACATGTTGAAACCTGAAAATTCGTTTGTGTTTTTTGATGAACCTGAAAGGTCTCTATTTCCAGATTTGCAGCAAATACTTATTGATTATTATACAAGCTTTTCACCTTCATCACAATTTTTCTTCGCAACGCATAGTCCCATTATCGCTTCGCAATTTAATCCTGCTGAAAGAATTTTGCTTGAGTTTGATGAATCAGGAAATGTGATTCCAAAATTTGGTACAGCGCCTGAAGGTGATGACCCAAATGATTTATTAAAGAAGGATTTCAATTTGCAAAATGTAATGACTGAAGAAGGAGTTAATGCGCTTCACAGGTATATTGAACTCAAAACAAAAATTAAATTTGAAAAGGATTCTCAGAAAAAAGAGAAGTTAGCTGAAGAGTTTTTACAATTAGGGGCGAAATATAATTTTGGAAATGAAGCGAATAATTAAGCCCGAAGATTCTCTGATTGTAAAAGAGAATTTGCATTACGAAAACCAAAGCCAAAGAAAAAGAATCCGTGAAATTCTTGAAGAAGAGCAACAGCACTTTTGCGCTTATACAGAAGAAAGAATCTCAACAACTTTTGCAGTGGATGTTGAGCATTTCAACTCGTCAATAAAGGGCACTTCTCAGGATGGTTATTATAATTGGTTTGCTGTAAGTCACAAATGGAATATTAAAAAACCGGATGAGCGATGGAATCTCTATCAGCCTATATTAAATCCTGTTGCTGAAGATTTGGAAGAAAGAGTTATTTATGATGATGGTTTTTATATTCATAAGCCTGATGATGTTGAAGCAAAAAATTTAATTGAATTTTTAGACTTGAATAATGATTCGTTGATTAAGGAAAGACAGAATTATATTTTCAGTTTAAAAGATATTGCACCAAACATAAACCTTGAATCTCATTTAAAAAAGTATCCTATTAATATTCGTTTCAGGAGAGCATTGAAAACTGAATTTGAATTTGAACTGTAGGACAGATTAGCAATCTGTCCCAAAGCAAATATCTGTTCCCTTACTTTATCAAGATTAAAATAAGCATTTCCCCCAATTGCATTTTATGAAAATTTCCATCATCACAATTACATACAACAGTGCCGAAACACTTGAGGAAACAATCCGTTCAGTTGTATCACAAGATTATCCCAACATTGAATACATTATTATTGATGGTTTAAGTAAAGATGCCACACTTCAAATTGCAGAAAAATATAAAGGCAATATCAGCAAACTTATTTCAGAAAAAGATAACGGGCTTTATGATGCATTGAATAAAGGAATACAACAGTGTACTGGTGATGTTATTGGGATGTTACATTCAGATGATGTGTATTATGATGAACATGTTTTATCAAAAGTGGCTGCTGCTTTTGCACAGCATCCTGATGCAGGTGCATTGTATGGCGATTTGATTTTTGTTGAGCGTTTTGATCTTACCAATATTAAACGTGTATGGCGAAGTGGAAAATATAAGGAAGGTGCTTTTGCAAAAGGATGGATGCCGCCACATCCTACATTTTTTGTTCGCAGACATGTTTATGAAAAGCATGGTTTGTTTAATACAGATTTACGCCTTGCTGCAGATTATGAATTAATGCTGCGTTTTATACATGTGAAAAAAGTCAAACTGATTTATCTGCCGATTATGATTATCCGTATGCGCATGGGTGGTGTAAGTAATTTTTCATTAGCACTAAAATGGAAGGCACATCTCGAAGACCGGAAAGCCTGGGCGCTTAACGGTATGCGACCTACATTAAGCCTTTTGCGAAAACCACTTTCAAAAGTGTTTCAATATTTTCAACGGTCGGAGTAATTGTTCCAATTGGAATAAATCAGTATATTTAATTGGTCTGAAAATTCTCGTAAGAATAAGAAACCTTAGTAGAAATGCACTCTTTTCGATAACAACCTTATTACCTTATCTTCCTGAAAAATAAGGTAATAAGATTAGCATTTGTTGCGAACTTTTTCTACTAAGGTTGAATTAAAAATTAAGGTTAAAAAGTGATTAATTTATGCGGGTTAGTATAAAATTTATTTCCTTGATGAGTTCGTTTTCTGAATTTCTATCAATTCATCACAACCTTTTGAAATGCTATATAAATAGGCCAGTATGGTATAATCATTTTCTGTTTCATTATGACTTCCTTCAATAACCGAGGCATCTGCAACAGTTTTTCCATCAGCAACAAAAGCATATTGATAATTATAATAACCTTGTTTTAATAAAAGTGTCAGCTCATACTCATGAGTTGAATCATTATAATTCATCCTGCTTGAAGCGTCTGCTTTCCAATTAGTAAGTGCTCCGAAAACATGCATCGTACCTCCTTCTTCAGGGTATCGAATTTTTAAATGGAAATGAACCTTTACGTAATCACCATCAGTTTCGCTGTTATGACCTTCGGTATATTTAATGAGATACTTTCCGTTAATATCATTTTGTGTTGAATATCTCTGAGAAGAAATTCGTTCATCAGGCAATAAAAAAACTTCGTATTGCTGCGTGGCAGGATTCAAAACAACCGATTGAATTCGCTCACTGTGATAACGAATGCTTCGTATGTCAAACGTGCGGAATTCATTGCCGCCATCAAAACAGTTTTCATCATTATAATCGTAATCCAATACATTTCCATTCACGAGCAAAGGTTTTAAGTTGGTAATAGCATTATCCCAACGCCTGTTTTGCTGTATTACTACATGTAAATCCTGGTACGCATTAACAATGTTAGCACCATTGGTATTAATAGTAAAATCAATTTCCTGGTGTGAGAAATGTTTATCGGCAAAAGTGGCCTGGTGAATATTTGATTCAACACTCACCCTGCGTTCAAACACTATAAATCTTTTGGTGAGAATAATACTGTCAGGATAACTGCTGTCAAAAACTTTAATGATATAATTGCCTGATATGGATGGCTTAACCACATCATCGGGGAAAATTAAATTATAATGTACATAAGGCATCAACGCTGTTGATGATGCTTTGTAATCAAAAATTTTATTGGTGGAAAATCCCTGCAGGTAACGATTGTCAGCAACGGGACTTGGTTGCCAGTCGTGAGTGCAGTGCATGAGCGTGTAGCTGTAATCTTTTATATCAGCATCCAATTCATCAAAGCTGAGTTTCAATTGCTGAGTCGAATTTAATTCAATAGCGGCATCGCTTAACTCTGCATTTGCACCTTCGAGCAAAACAGTTTTGATGTTATTACGATACACAAAATCATCAAAACGGATGTAGTCAGGTTTGTAATAATCGAGACTGTCTGATTGAGCGTTGACGATTGACGATTGACAATTGACAATTGTTAGAAGGAGAAAAATTTTTGTAAAAAAGTTGAGATGAAATTTTGGTTTAGAATGTTTGGAGTTGAAATGTGAGTATGATTGGGTCACGCTGAGCGAAGTCGAAGCGCGTGTATAGGCCGAACCCACTGCTTCGACTTCGCTCAGCATGACCCTGTTTTCAGAATAATCCTTTGTCATCCCTCCATCTCAATTAATTGCAAATACGCTTCATCAAATTGTGTGTTTATTACGGCAAGTTCTTTTTCGACCCGCTGAAATAAATTATTCAGAGCTTTAATTTTTTCTCCGTCACTTATCACTTCAGGCTTCGACATTTCGAGCAATAAATTTTCTTTATCCTTTTTCAGCATTTCAATTTTTGCTTCATACTGTTTAATGGTATTGTTGAGTTTGCTGCGCTGTTTTTTCTGTTCCGAGTCGTTGGTTTGTTTTTGATTTTTATTTCCGCCCTTAGCTCCATTACCTCCATGCGTCATCTGGTCAACTTCTTTTTGAAGTGCTTTCAGCTTTGCTGCATTTTTAATTTCCAGCTCTTTTGCATCCTTCTTTTCTTCTAACCACACATTATATTCTTCATACGTTCCGGGATACTCTTTCAGTTGCTTGTTTTCGATGTACCAGATTTTATTTGCAATCTGCGAAAGAAAAAAACGATCATGACTTACACATATAAAAGTGCCTTCGTATTTATTCAACACACGAATCAATACATTAACGCTGCGCATATCCAAATGGTTAGTTGGCTCATCAAGCAATAGAAAATTTGCTTTGGTAAGAATTGTTTTTGCAAGTGCGACACGTGATTTTTCTCCTCCTGATAAAACGCCTACTTTTTTAAATACATCATCTCCTTCAAATAAAAATGCACCAAGCAATCCACGCAAATTATTTTCAGACTGTTCGGGCGCGCTCCATTGCAACTCTTCAATGAGATTATTTTTCAGGTTCAAACTTTCTAACTGATGCTGTGCATAAAAAGAAGTGATCACATTGTAACCTGCTTCATGCTTGCCTTCAAAAGGTTCGCTGTCATTAATAATCCGCAGCATGGTTGATTTGCCGCGACCATTGGCTCCAATCAATGCAATTTTATCTCCACGGCTTATCGTAATATGAGTGTCGTGCAACACTTCCATATCGCCATATTTTTTTGATTTAACATTTATATCAGCGATAATTTTACCGGGCTGTTTATCAAAACTGAAGTTGACTTTTATTGCAGAATTATTTTCTTCAACATCATCAATGCGTTCTAAACGCGACAACATTTTTATACGCGATTGCGCAAGCGAAGCCTTTGAAGCCTTTGCCCTGAAACGGTCAATCAGCCGTTCCTGCTCTTTAATAAACTTCTGCTGATTTTTAAATTGCGAACGTTGCATCTCTTCGCGTTGCGCTTTTTCTTCGAGAAAGAAACTATAGTTGCCGCTGTAAATAGTTATTTTCTGATTCGCAATTTCGGCAGTCT
>JBDTRM010000090.1:0-6354 GCA_039931675.1 Bacteroidia bacterium
TTATGCGTAGCCATTTTATGTCTTTTTCTTTTCTTACCGCTTGGCATGATATATTTTTTTTAAAACTAATTATTTACTTCTTGCTTTGATAAGGTAATTATCCTTAAAAGCCCGTTTTTTTCAAATCGGGGGTGCAAATGTAGTTTTTTTATTAAAAGATGAAAGTTTTTGGAAAGGGAATTTATGATTGGGAAATAGGGATATGTGGCATAGCCGTCAGTCTAAGAAAGGGGATATTAATGCATACATCACCAATCCAACAAAAGAGAGGAAAGAAAACTCCATTCAAAGTAATTTATAAATTCTCTTAGCCTGACGGCTGTGCCCTATTCCCCAACGCCTACTCTCCGTATTTCAATAAAAACTCAGGATTAATAGCTTTAAATGATACTCTTCCTTTGGTAAAATATTCTGAAACATCTCTCGTGTCTAAGTTTTCATTGAAGGGACGAATTACAATTCCTTCGGCCCAGGCTTCGGGGTTGACGGACGATTTAATGGTTGCATCGCGAACTATGATTTCTATATCATTAGTTAAAGTATAATTTTCAGAAATAATGGGAACCATTTTCAAATCAAAATTGGCGAGCATTTTTTTTGATTCTTCGTAAGGAACATATTCATATTTATCAATGTCAAATATGTTGAAGAAGTAAACCGTTTGCCCACGGAGCTTCAAAATATTTTTCTGAATTCCTTCGCCAACAATTTCTCCCTGTAATGCAAAATTTCCATTCAATGATTTTAATTTGTTTTCTAAATCATTTTCATGCGCAAATTTACAGTAAGAATTTTCGGGGTCAATCACTAATTCAAGATTGCGCGAGCACACGCCAAACTCTCCGTTGCGAAAATAATATGTTACCGAACTTCCATCTAACTTCTCCGTTAAGTAACATTTTTCACCTGCATATTTATCCAATACATCTTGCAAAACCTGTACACGCGTTTCATCTGTCTTTGGCATGAATCCGGGAAATTTCCCTTTCGCAATTCCTGCAAGATGTGCGGGAACAGGCGGTTCATATTTGATGATGCCAAGCGCTTCTGTACAATCGGCATCTTCCGCAATTTCAAAACCTCCGGGCAGTATGGAAAGCGGGAAACATATTCCCTGCGAAATTTGTCCGCGCAGTTTTATTGTTCTGATGCGCATGTTGCGTGGCTTCAGAAATTCAAATTCCGGCTTGTCGGGCAGGAGGCTGTCAATCTCGCAATACACGCATAAATCTCCAACTTTAAATTCGTCTTTCTTAACTACAAGATGCCAACCCAACACAGTTGCTTTTACAATTGCGTCAGCGCCTTCAATAGGTTCAATGGATTTTATTTTTTGAATGCTTGCTAATTTTCTCATAATATATATCGTTCATCAAACAAAAAACCAAAAACTATTCTTTCTCCACCACCACTGCTGTGCCATAAGCAAGCACTTCAGTGATCCCGTTCATTACTTCATTCGCATCATAGCGCATACCTATAATTGCATTGGCTCCTGTTTGTTCAGCATGTTGAATCAAATACTCAAATGCTTCCTGCCTTGCCTTCTCGCAAAGCTCAACATAGATGGAAAGCTGCCCTCCGAAAATAGATTGCAAACCACCGGCAAGATTGCCCAATACACTTCGAGAACGTACAGTAATGCCGCGTACTATACCAATGTGCTTAGTGATTTTGTATCCTTCAATGTTTGTTCCTGTTGTAATAAAACTTCTGTCCATGTTTTAATTGAGTTATAAATGATTGAGTTGAGAATGAATAATAATTTTATTTTAATAGAGTGATTAATGTGAAACTTGCGGCAAAACCAATTCCACCGAAGATCAAACCGTTTTTGATTTTTACTTTTCTTGCCTTGTATTGGTATCCTTCCTGGAATATTTCTTCTTTTACATTTGCAGGTGCATCAGGCAGCGTAGTGGGTACCTTAGGGCTGTGCGATCCGATAATAGCAGCATAACCAAAGGGAACCAGCAATCCATAGATGCTTAAAAATCCAGCACCAATTCCCACTGCTGCACCACCTATTGCATTCAATGGTTTCTTATAATGTTTTATGGCATATTGTTCTCCTTCAATAAAAGAGCGCATTTCTATTTTGGTTAATTCAAGCGAATCAGTTGTGTCGGGCATATAAACTATTCGTTCGCCAAGTATGCTGTCGCGTATTGAATATATTCTATCAAGATACATTTTATGAGTGCGCCCGCTTTTATCGGAGGATTTACTATAAATAAGGTATTCTCCTTTTATATCATAAGCTTTAACAGGATGTACTTTACCGTTAAGGAGAAGGACAACATGCTGTGCATCCAGCGTTGTGCTTAATAATAACCAACAGGAGGTAAGAAGTAAAGTGTGAAGAAACTGCTTCATGAACAAAATGGATTTTCCCAAACATACAGTAAATATTTATTTACACGGGATGATAAATCAAAAAGTTTTAAAGAACAGCCTCGAAGCTTAGAGGTTGCTTTTTGAAAAAAAAAATTTTTTTTCGTGTTTCATTTCAAAAAATAATTAGTTTCGCAAAAAATATTCAGAAAAAAAGTATTCAAAAAGATATTCAAGAAAGTTTTTTTAGGTTGGTTTAGGTTCGGGGAGGTGTGGTAACCTCCCCGCTTTTTTGTATCCAATCGAAATGCTTTTTCACCTTTCATTTATTTTATCATTCGTGATTTTATTTCAAAAACTTAAGCTTTGTTTTGTTTTTAATTTATGAAGAATTTTCGTTAGTTTTTTTTAAGTAGATTTGCTGCGAGTAGTTTCAAATTTTTTTTCATCACTCCCCCATGCAAAAAAACTACCTTATGCACTCCCCCGTGCAATTATTTTTTACTGCAATTATTTTCCTGTTTTTGCAAAACATGTCAATGGCGCAAGTGGTTGTTCCTTTCAGTGTGCGTTACCAGGCAACTCAACGTGGAGGTCTTACCATGATTGCAAACCAAATCATCACCTGCACAGCAGGTGGTACTTGCGGAGGTGCGCAGGCGCAAAATCCACCGGCTGGAACAGCAAATGATAATGATTACACCGGAGCTTATGTGGACATTGATGGAGATGCTACTACATTCAGCTCAAGTTCTGCCGATTTGAATTTACCCCCGTGCAGTGAAATAACATGGGCGGGTTTGTATTGGGGTGGTTCGATAACTGCAGGCACTGTAAATTATGCTAACCGCAACAAAGTGAGATTTAAGTATCCTGCAAGTGCGTTATATGATACCCTTACTGCCGATACAATGATAAATAATACTACAGGCTATAACAGCTACCACTGTTTTAAAGACATTACAGCCTATGTAGTAAAGGGTAAGTATGGAACTTACACCATTGCCGACCAGGTAAACCAAACCGGTGTATCAAATATTTTTGGTGGATGGACTATTGTGATTGTTTACAGCAACGAAAACCTTGCACTGCGTAATCTCACCGTGTTTAACGGATTGTCTAATGTATCTGCCGGAAACCCAAATACCATAATTCCTATTTCAGGTTTCTTGACTCCGCTTTCAGGACCCGTTAACTTTGAATTGGGAAACTTTACTTATGATGGCGACCGCGGTTTGTTAAACGACAGCATGTTGTTCAAGGGGCAAGGCGGAAACTATGTTTCAGTAAACAATGTTAAAAATCCCATTGACAATGTTTTCAACAGTTCAATTACCATTGCCGATACAAATGTTACCACGCGTAATCCTGTTTACCTGAATACACTTGGCATAGATGCCGATATTTTTATTCCCGACAACTCAACTAAGAATTTCTTAAATAATAATGTTACAAGTGCAAACATTAAACTTACCACCGGTGGAGAAACATTTTTAACGCAGGTGGTTACAACTGCCATTGATGTTTATGAACCCGCGTTTACGGTGATAACAGCCGCAACCGATTTAAACGGAGGTTTGCTGTTGCCCGGTGATGTCATACTTTATTCCACATTGATGACTAATGGAGGAAGTGATACTTCTGTGCTGAATGTATTCAGGGATACTATTCCATTCAACACCGTTTTTCTTCCCGGAAGTATTGAAATTACCTCAGGACCTAATGCCGGAGCAAAGACAGATGCTTATGGTGATGACCAGGCTGATTTTGATACCATTACACAAACGGTTATAGTAAGAGTTGGCAAAAACGCAAACGCTGTCAATGGAGGTAAACTACCTAATACTCCTGCTACAGCAAATTATACTTCTGTTGATTTTAAAGTAGTAGTAACAGGTGAATGTATATTATTGCAATGCAGCAACAATGAAGTTTCAAATATTTCTTCGCTTTCATTCAATGGAGAAATATCAGGCAATTCATTTGTAATTTACAGTAATCCTTTTGGGCTTGATTCTGCAGGCTGCCCTTTAATTGGCTACACAAGCACCGTTTTAACAGCGGGCTCATGTACATTGCCTACGGATACTGCATTGCAAAATATTTGTCCGGTAGGCGGGGTTGACCTTCTCAATAATCCATTTAAAAGAAGAGGATATGAATATTACGATTCATCATTTGCACCCGTTACAAGCACAGTTTATACAAGCGGAACATTTTATTCAATTATATCTGTCATAGGCAATACAGGATTTTGCAGCGATACTATTGTCAATGTAGTAACTGTAAATAATTGTACACCGGTTGCCATTGATGATGTGTATATTACTTATGAAGATACAGCATTTACAGATACATTAACTTTGAATGACACTGACAGTAACCTTGATTCGCTTTTTATTAATACAACACCCGTAACTGCACCCTTACACGGAACTTTAATAATTCATCCGAACGGAACTTTTACATACACGCCTTCTCTAAATTATAATGGTCCCGATAAATTTACTTACCGGATTTGTGATAATCGCCTCCCCGTTTTATGTGACACTGCTATAGCTTTTATTACGGTGTTGCCCGTTAATGACGCGCCAATAGTTACTAACGATTATGCAACAACTAATGAAGATATTCCTGTAAGCGGGAATATTTTTACTGTCCCCGAATACGATCCTGATACAACTATACTCGTAGCAAATACAACCCCGGTTTTAAATCCTGCCCACGGAAGTATTCTGATAAACAGTAACGGAGCTTATACCTACACGCCCAATCCGGGTTACAGTGGGCAGGATACTGTTGTCATATTAATTTGCGATCAAGGCAATCCGTTACCGGCAATTTGCATTAACGATACATTATTCATAACGGTTCTTGCTGTAAACGATCCGCCTGTGGTAGTTAACGACAGTAACATTACCAATGAAGACACGCCTGTTGGCGGAACAATTTTAAATCCGAATGATTATGATCCCGATGGAACCACAATGTGGGCTGATACAAATGTTGTGATTAATCCGTCTAACGGAACAATCGTTATCAATCCCGATGGAAGTTACATCTACACGCCCGATTCAAATTTTAATGGGTTGGATACCATTGTGATTTCTGTTTGTGATAGTGGAATTCCATTACCTCCTATTTGTATAAACGATACGTTATTCATCACGGTTCTTCCTGTAAACGATCCGCCTGTTGCTATAAATGATACCGATAGTATTTGTTCAGGAAGTATTTTGGTGATAGATGTAATCAGCAACGATATTGATATTGACGGAGATATATTAACGCTCGACCCAACAGTTATTACGCCTGTTGGAACAGCAACAGGAAACTCCTCCACAGGAGAAATTACTTTCGATCCGCAAGCCGCGCCAAGTGGAGTTTATACTTTAACTTATACTATTTGTGATAATGGAATACCACAGTTATGTGATATAGGTTTATTGATTGTAACCGTAACTAACCAGGCTGTGCTTTCAATTGTAAGTGACTCCATCAACAATGTAAATTGTTTTGGCGATAGCAGCGGAGGCGTTTACATTTCAGTTTATGGTTGCACCAACTGTATTTATTTATGGAGTAATGGCGATACTAATGAAGATGCAGATTCTCTTATTGCCGGAACATATACGCTTACAGTTACTGAAACGACAGGTTGCGGAGGAACACTCGCTTCGCAATTTACAGTTACACAACCTGCATTACTTTCAGTTTCAATGGCTGCAAGCATTAATCCTGTTTGCTTTGGTGATAGCAATGGAATTGCTGTTCCGCAAATCAACGGTGGAGTTGGGTCTTTCACTTATCTATGGAATGATGGAAGTACAACAGATTCACTTCAAAATATTTCAGCAGGAACCTACACGGTTACAGTTACTGATTCTCTTGGTTGCGCAGCGCAAGCATCGGTAACGCTTGTTTCGCAATCATCACAAATTACGGTTTCCATGGCTGCAAGTGTTAATCCTGTTTGCTTTGGTGATAGCAATGGAATTGCTGTTCCGCAAATCAGCGGTG
>JBDTRM010000091.1:0-20832 GCA_039931675.1 Bacteroidia bacterium
ATATTTAATTATACCTGAATTGGAAAAGGTTTATATATATGAACCCGGAAAAGAACCTGTTGAAAAAAGTTTTATGGATAAAATTATAGCTGAACGTGTTGCAACAGGTTTTGAGTTGGATTTCAGATTTATTAAAAAAGCACTTTGATTGCACATAAAATTTCTTGGTAACCACGGGAATTATTTTTCTAAAAACAAATTCAACCAACCCAATTTTTTTCCGCCTGTGAAAAATGTCATTATTTAAAATTTATGCCTGTGATTATTTGCTTTTTTAACTGTTTTCTGCCTGTGAAAAATGGAAAATATAGTTTATAAAAGAAAAGAAATCCGAAAAAGGTATTCGAATTTCTCTTGAAAATTTTGGAGTGATAAACAGAATTGAAATTTATCCATTGTATGCAGGTGCGAATTTATTGGGGCAGGATGGTTAAGAGTTTTTGTGTCAGACACCTTTTCGGGTGTCAGACACATTGTTGTTGGAAGATGTGTGTAATATTTCACTTTCAACATTTCTGTCCGAAAGATGTCTGACACCCGAAAAGGTGTCTGACATCAGAATCTCATTTCCTTTTCTACATTCGCAATCTCTTTTCGTGTAAATTAAACACTAAGCGGCTTTATGGAAATTCTTAAAAAAGATAAGTATTCAGAAAAATATTTCCCCTCTGAAATTACTCATCACAAACAAAACATCAACTTCTTTTATTTTTATACTGATGAGACTATTCTTGAAGTAAGAGTTGTTTCTGAAAATATAATTCGTTTCAGATACGCTGCTGACGGCACTTTTCAGAAGGATTTTTCTTATGCCATCAGTCCAACGCATCGCGACAGGAATGTTTATATCAAGCTTAAAGAAGATGCCTTGAAGTTTGACATCATCACTGAAAATTTGATTTGCCGTATTTATAAAAAGAATATGAAGGTGGTGATTTACAATAAGGAAAAGAAAATAGTATGCGAAGATGAGTTAGGTTTCCATTGGCAACAATATATTCTTAAGGGCGGTAAAATTGTTTATTGCAGCAAGCGCATTCAAAACGGTGAGCGATTTTATGGCATGGGCGATAAGCCAACACAGTTCGACATCCGCGGCAAGCGTTTTGAAAATTACGGTGAAGACACTTACGGTTTTAAAAAAGACCAGGATCCTCTTTACAAGAATATTCCGTTTTATGTTGGCTTGCATAATAATATGAGCTACGGAATATTTTTCGATAATACTTTCCGCACAATTTTCGATTTCGGGCGAGAGAGTAATGATGTATGCAGTTTTTGGGCGCGTGGTGGCGAAATGAATTATTATTTTATCTATGGTCCCGAAATGAAATCGGTGGTTGAAAAATATTCGCAGCTTACGGGAACCGCTGAAATGCCTCCTATGTGGGCGCTCGGTTATCATCAATGCAAGTGGAGTTATTTTCCTGAAAAGCAGGTGAAAGAAATTGCACGCGAATTTCGCACACGTCAAATTCCGTGTGATGTAATTTATCTCGACATTGATTACATGGACGGCTACCGTTGCTTTACATGGAATAAAAAATATTTTCCTAACCCCGCTCGTATGATTAAGCAGTTGGAAGCCGAAGGTTTTAAAGTGGTTTCAATTATTGATCCCGGAATTAAAGTTGATAAAAACTATTCTGTTTATAAAGAAGCTACTGAGCGGGATTATTTTTGCAAGCGTGCCGATGGCAACCCGATGGAAGGTGACGTGTGGCCGGGCAAATGTCATTTTCCTGATTACACTAACCCCGAAGTGCGCAAGTGGTGGAGCAATTTATTTGAAGGATTAATTAAGGCAGGCATCAAAGGTATATGGAATGATATGAATGAACCTGCAGTGTTTGAGTTGGGAACTTTTCCTGAAGATGTGCGTCATGATTTTGACGGACAGCCTTGCTCGCATCGCAAAGCGCATAACATATACGGAATGCAAATGGCGCGCGCAACTTATGAAGGCGTTAAAAAATTTCTTGATGGCAAACGTCCCTTTGTGATTACACGCTCCGGCTATTCAGGTGTGCAGCGTTTCAGTTGTGTGTGGACGGGAGATAACATTGCTTCATGGGATCATTTGTGGGTTGCGAATATTCAAGTGCAGCGACTAAACATTTCAGGAATTTCATTTGCAGGAAGCGACATTGGCGGGTTCATCGGAAATCCTGATGGAGAACTTTATGTGCGTTGGTTGCAGATGGCTGTGTTTCATCCTTTCTGCCGCACACATTATGCAGGTCTGGAGAAGGACGCCTTGCCGCAGGAGCCTTGGCAATATGGTACACGTTATGAATTTATTGCGAAGAAATTTATCACGCTTCGCTATCATCTGCTACCATATCTCTATACCACTTTCTGGCAGCACACTTATTTTGGTTCGCCAATGATAAGACCAATTGTGATGTACGATCAGCATGATTCTGAAACTCAACACCGCATGGAAGAGTTTATGGTGGGAGATAAAATATTGGTGTGTCCTATTTCATTGCCGGGTTCAGATGGCAGGTATGTCTATTTACCTCGCGGTAAGTGGTACAACTTCTGGGATGATACAGTTGCAAACGGAGGCCATGAAACTTTTGTGCATGCACCGATTGATAAAATTCCATTGTTCATAAAAGAAGGAAGTGTGATTGCAAATTATCCTAAGATGCAATACGTTGGAGAAAAGGAAATTGACGAATTGATATTGCATGTTTATTATGCAAAGCAACAACACGATACTTATCTTTTTGAAGATGCCGGTGACGGATACGGATATAAAAACAAACAATACAACATTGTTAAGTTTACAGTTAAGGGTAACAAAAACCAGTTGGATATTTTTCAGAAAATAACCGGGCACTTTGAGCAATCATACAAATGGTATAAAATAATTATTCACGGTTTGCCATTTGAAGCTGCCGAATATTATGTGGACGGCAAGGTGCATAAATTATCACAACGCAACTTTGCGCTTGGTACAGTAAAATTCCGCGTAAGCCGCGATTTTGAAAAGATAATGTTGTGAGTCTTCTTACCACCTGTTACACCGGTGGTTATTCACAGTGAACCACTTCGTGGTTCTTAGCCTGCTTCAATTTAATACCGAGATCAAATTAAACTCTGCTTTTAATCAATAAAAAAATCCCGCCTGCATTATTTCGCAGAGCGGGATTTTTAAAAAACTATTTTAATCGCCTCTTTCTCATTAACTGTTATTGAGCCTTCACTATCTTCTTTGTTTCTTTCATGTTATCAGTTTGCACCTGTATGAAATAAACACCCGGGTTAAGTTTTTCTGTATTGATGCTTATTTCATTCTTACCTGATGTTGCAGTTTTCTGAATTGTTTCTCCGGCCTGCTTTCCTATAACATCATATAGAGTAACTGTTATTACTTCACCTTCGTTGAGAGTTACTAAAACTTTCAGATTATCTTTAAATGGATTTGGAGTAACAGCCAGTACACCACCTTTGTCTTCAACTGGAGAGCTGATTTTTTGCTGAGCATTTTCAACCGGCAAATTATTCCCGCCCGGAAATACAGGCAAATACATTGTTGCAGCGCAAGGTTCTATGTATGCAGTAAAGTGTGAACCCGATTGCGCAGTAAAGCCCGGATGTAAAATCACTTGCATATCAGAACTGTAGATAGTCGAAAAAATGCTTGAAGGCACAACATTACTGCATCCATTTCCACCATCAAGAGTATTGATTGCCTGGAAATATTGATTGTTTAATATCCCTACGTACCCGCAAACACTGTTTACATATTGGGCAGATTGTGATTCAACACCTACAGCATGCCATGCATTACCTGTTTGAATTGCTTCGTTACTGCATCCGCCATACAAATAAACTGCAGCCTGTATCCATGCCCTGCGAGCATCAAGGTATGTATCAGATGAGGTCATATACACCGTAAGCGCACGATAAGCTATTGATGCGGCTGCTGGACTACCAATGCCTGAAACAGAATAACTTTTACCAAGGTCATTAACTCCGCTTCCACCTGCCGATAATAAATAGAAAGCAAAGTTTTGCACTCCGCTGTTCGTGTGAACACCACCGTGGTCAGCGGTTCCTATAGCCCAGTTAGTACCCTGGTAAGTATCAGGTTGACCCATTGAATCAGGTTTGAACATACATCTGAGAGCACCTGTTGACATATCAGCACCCATCAACCAATCGTTTGAACCTTCGATGCTTTTCTCAACCATTTCTCCAAAAATATCAGAAAATGATTCGTTTAAAGCTCCCGACTCATCCTGGTAATCAAGGTCGGCTGAATATTGTGTAACTCCATGCGTAAACTCATGACCAAGAACATCATCTGCATTCAAATCGTCATTAGGTGATGAACTATATCCGGGCCCGATACGGAAGTTACCACTGCCAATCCATGATGCATTATTAGGATAAGTAGTTCCATTGTCCTTAAGAAAATAAGAGTTGTTGTAAGCGTCAATATCTCCGTTAGCATCATCGTAGCTGTCGCGATTAAAGGTGTTCTTGTAATACCAATAACTCTGACGTAAAGCAAACTGTGTTTGCATAACTGATTTTTGTGATGTTGCATTCCAAATATTATCATAATCAATAAACTCGGTTACGTTACTATTATCTGTCATGTTATTGGCATTATAAGTATGAAACTCAGGTGAGCCGCAATCTTCATACATAATGTAATGACCATTGTCAGTGCTTGTCCAGATGGTATGATTGCCGTTGTAAGTTGTAGTACCTGTTGTTTGATTACAGGTGATATCCAACGGTATTGAATTAACCAATGCTCCTGTTTTTGCATCTAAGAAAATTCTTTGCGATTGACCGTCTTCAACATTAATATCAAACTTCCAGCACAGCACAAGGTTTTCGCGCGAAACGGATTTTTCGTCCGATTGTTTTTGCTTCACCCAAATCAATTCTCCTTTAGGGAAATTGGTAGCCTGTTCATCATTCTTACGCTTACGCAATTGACTTTCCATAGTGCTGTTAAGCCATGCGTATTTTTTACTGTTGACAAATCCAAGCGAAGTATTTAAGGCTTCTTTCTCGGTAATCGGAGCAACTAACGTTTGGCTTATACCCTGAATCATTTTGCCATTTGCCGAAACTGCTTTTCCTTCGCGGGCATGTACTATGTATTCAGCGCATTTAATCTTAAACCCTTTGTAGTATTGTTGATAGCGATAGTTAACCATTCCTGTATTATCGGTAAACGTTTTCGCTAATCGCATTTCATCATCTGCACCTAAACTGAAATTACTTTTATATTCAGTAAAAATGTTTTCAGGATTTATGTTGGTTTCTTCTTTGAAGTTCAGCCAACCTTCTTCGCTTGATGGTTTGATGATGGCTTGTAAATCCTTATTCCACATCGGGCGTTGTTGTGCGTAACTTTGTATATTTATCAATGCCAGCAGCATTGCCAGGAAAAATGTTGGCGCATAAAGCCAGCCATTCATTTCCTGATTTGTTTCGTTTATATTTTTCATGTCTCAGATATTTTTAAAATTGTTTAACTATTAAATTCAGTTGTATCTGATGACATTATTTTTGAGTTATTGCATTCACCTTTAATTGCAAAGCATCGTTATCTTTTTTCAGTTGGATTACATACAACGTTAACTCTTCAATTTTCTCCATCATTTTGGTTTGCATTTCACCTACTTGTAATCCACCGTTATCTTCAATCTCACATGCCGAAGGAATTCCAGGAAGGTGTTTGTCTTTTGCAATTTGCTCTTCCAATTGATCAAGCGGCATCAACTTGTGTTCTTTTTCAAAAACATAGTCTGGCCAGTTTGCATGCAATTCCACTTTCAGTTCTTCACAAATAATTTTACCGTTAACTGATAGCTTATACCCTGACGCAGCAGTTGTGGTTCCTACAAGCATATTGCCTGAAACGTAGGTGTGACCATTAAAATAACCTGCCCAGTTATATGTGCCGCCTATTGCTTCACCAAATACACCAATACGAATACCGGCAGTACCTGTTGCAATTCCCTGAACACCATAAGCTGTTTGTGCATAATTGCCTGCATTAGCTTTTCCGTTAACACCAATGTAACCTCCCGTTCCTTCCAAACCAATACCGTAACCATTTGCAGGTGTTGAAATACCTTCGATTGCTTTTACGTCAACGGTGCCTGTGTAATTTACATGAGAATAAATTGCTGATGATGTAGCAGTTGAAGGACTTGCAACATCCAACATGTGAGCAGGACTGCTGTTTCCTATTCCAACTTTTTCTGAGAAATAACCCTGACCTGAAAAATAACCTGCCCAGTTAGTTCCTGTACCTGCTGAACCAGCCATAATTCCATAACCTGTTTGTCCTGTTGTAGTTAGAGCACCACTAACAATACCAACATTTTGAGAGCCGTTTTGTGCATAAGCATATATAGCGGTATTTCCACCACCTGTACCTAAAGCATAAAACGTTCCTGCATATTCACCACCTGTTCCATTGTTGTTAGTGCTTGCATACAAGCCATAAGTAGCTGATGATGAATTTGCGCTGTTGCTAAAATTTCCTGCTGTTGCATTTGATGCAGATAAAACATCCAACGAGGCATTCGGAGCGGCAGTGCCGATACCTACTTTACCATTGTTGGTTACAGTAAGCCTGACTGCATTGTTAGTTTTGATCTTTAACGCTTTGTTATCAGTAGTACCGATAAAATTTGTTGCAGGATCAGTTCCTGCATTTCCTGTTAAGTTCCATGATTGAGCAAATGATAAATTTGCTGAAACAATTGTTGTTGCTGCCATAAGAGCAACGCGGATTAAATTTTTCTTCTTCATTTTGTTTGTTTGTTTGTTTTTAATTTTTGAATTTGTTTTTGAAATGTTTTTTGTTTTTGTCCCGATAACTACCAGGATGTTTTTGTTCAATAATTTTTAATTGTTGTTGTGAATTCACGGTGCAACGTTACTTATGTAAGGTGCCTTACAATTGCATGAATTATCTGTCGGTAAGATTTAATGAGTAGATAACAGGAAAAATGATTGGATGAGTAAACGTTAGATTGAATGAACGAACGGTATTTTGGATTTGGTGATTGGCTAAGTTGGAATAATGGATTTAGATGTTTCGGAAGGAAAAGTGGATTTAAAAAATGCGGGCATCAACACATCAATTATTTTCTTCTGAGCGAATAAATATTAATAGCGAGTGACTTTAGTCACTTGTAAACCTTGTAACAAGGGGTTGTATTTATGGAAGAAGAACTTTCGGAAAGTTGAAGGAACTTTCCGAAAGTTGTTCGGGGCACTTCCCCCTTTCAAATGTCTGACACCCGAAAAAGGTGTCTGACATTGTCTAAACGATTTCCCTGATAGCAAACGCATCAATTATTTTTATCCGAGCGAATAAATATCAATAGCGAGTGACTTCAGTCACTTGTAAACCTTGTAACAAAGAGTTGTATTTATGCAAGAAGAACTTTCGGAAAGTTGAACTCCGATAGCTATCGCGAGTTTCCGAAAGTGACGAGCGAGAGTGATAATAAATAAAAAAAGCGTGAAATAAATTCCGCGCTCCATTGTTGACTTTTTATTTGGAATTAGCTTTACTCCACCTTCATACCCTCATGCTTACCACCCTGATTTAAAATCATACTTTTTACTTTTCCTGTTGCATCTTTCTCAAAAGAAATTTTTGCATCCACCACTTTCAAAAAATATTCGGTTTCACTTAAAGGAAATAATTCGAAAGCCGATTGTCCTGTTGCCTGTGCATATAATCCTTTGCCATCTGTATTTACAGTTATAAAAAAGTTGCCACCCAAATCATACTTGCCTTCAAACTGTTTATAAACTTTCGGGTCAATTGTTACTGCTTCATTTTCTTTCGGCATTGGCTTATCCGTTTTTTCCTGGACATCAGCGGGACCATAATTCGGAACGGAATAAACTTCAAGATTTGTAATTTTCTTATTGGCATCACGATTGAATTTTACAAACTTGTATTCACCTTTAAAATAAAATAAATCATTGCCTGTGTATGTCATTGCAAATTTACTTCCTCCTGTTTTTAAAGAATACAATGAATCATCTTTATAAAAAATGTAACGATACATTTCTTCTTTAGTTGAGTTCGTAATCAATCTTCCACCTGAACGATGCATGCGATAAGCGCCTTCATATTCTTTTGCTTGCGTTGTCGTGAGTGCAACTGCTTTCGGATGTTCAAGCGGCTGCCCGGCAACTTTAAATGCAATTTGTGTAGATGCATCATTTGGCGAAACGGAACTATTATTGCTAAGCACAACCACATATAAATGCTTTGATGGTATGCGATAAGCGTTACTCAAAAATCCATTTATCGCTCCGCCATGTGTTACATAATTTAAACCGTTATAATCTGCCAGTGCCCACCCGAATCCATATTTGGCCTTATCACCATTATTCAATAAGAAAGAAGTGTGTGCTTTTTGAATCCATTTTTGTTCAAGCAGTTTATTGGAGTAAAGCGCTTCATCCCACTTCATTAAATCATCAACAGTTGAAATTAAATAACCTGCTGTAAAAACCCATCCCCAACTGAAATAGGACGCAGGCATATAGTTTACACTGTCTGCCAATTCATAGCCAGTTACCAAACCGGGTGTGCTTCTCAGATGTGAACCTGTATAGGTGTGATTCATTCCAAGAATATCAAAAATATTTTTTTGAATGTATTGTTCGAAAGGAATTCCGGAAACTTTTTCAATAATTAATCCGGCAAGAAAAAATCCTGAATTACTGTAACTCCAATCTGTGCCCGGTTCAAAAAGCAGAGAGTCATCCTGAAATGATCCTACCATTTCACTTTTCGACATATCGCGCATACTGTTTTTTTCAAAACCTTCCACTTCAGTGTAACTCGGTACTCCACTGGTATGTGAAAGCAAATTTTCAATGGTGATTTTTCTTCCGTGTGTATTATAATCAGGAAGATATTTTTTGATGTCATCTTTCAAATCAACCTTGCCCTGCTGCACCAATTGCAACATGCACACAGCAGTAAATTGCTTCGTCATTGAACCAATCAGAAAATCATATTCAGGTTTGTTTGGCACGTTTAATTCCATGCTTGCCATTCCGAAAGATTTTCTGTACAAGGGCTTTCCGTCTTGGGCTACAAGTATAACAGCACCCGGTTCGTTTGCTTTATAAGTTGCGTTCATTATACTGTCAATATAATGAATAGTTTCCTTGTTGAGTTGTGCTTTGCAAAACGCAAACGCAATAACAAATAATAGTGTAAAGGAATATTTCATCTGTTTTAGTTTTTGAAGTAAGATGTTGAAATAGGAAAAAGGTTACATTTTAAAATTATTTTTTTTAAAATCGAGTTTTATAATTTCCTTAGCTTACAGTCCGCAATTTGAATCAATTTTGAAAATGCTGATGCCAATAAATAAAAAGTTATTCCGGGTTAACACAAAAAAAAAAATTGTGTTATGCATTTTCTTTTCTTTTTCATTCTTTTTCGCTTTACCTGCTCAACCTCTTAACTTCCAATTTGAAAACTATACAACTGCTGAGGGGCTTGCAGGAAATGAAGTATATGGTGTTTTTAAAGACAGTCATAATTTTTTGTGGATACGCACATCAAGCGGACTAAGCAAATTTGATGGCATTGCTTTTCAGAATTTTTTTTATAATTCGAAAGACACTAACTCCATCCCTTCAAATACAATTTACTCGCTCTGCGAAATACCCCGTGATTTAATTTTTATTGGAACAGACAATGGGCTTGCAATTTATAATAACAGGTTAAACTGTTTTGAAAACTGGCGTATTCAAAAACAAGAATTAAAGCCCGGAAAAAGGACAGTCGTTTCTGCTTTAATGACCGATAAACAAAAAAATATTTGGATTAATTACAATGGAATAATTGATGTTTTTGATTCACTTTTCCATTTTAAATTTCGTTATACTGATCTTGAACAAGGAAAAATTTTAAATGGAATTGATATCGGACAATCCAATATATGCTACGATAAACCTGGAAATATGTGGATAGGTCATAATAATACAGGGGTAATTTGTATTGAGCAGAAAACATTAAAAGCAACTGTTATGGTCAATCAGGAATACCCAACTTTAAAAAATCAATCAATTACAGCCTTATATGTTGATAGTGATAAATCAGTAGTATGGTATTCGTGTTATGGTTTAGGATTGTATAGCTATGATTTGATAAACAAAACCACAAAACATTTTAAGTTTGATAACAGTAATCTCTTCGAACAAACAGAACAAAATCTTCATTTTGCTATTCAGCCATTCAACGATTATTTGATATGCGCCTCTGGTGCCGGACTGGTGATTTTCAATAGAAATGATGAATCATATCAAGTAATAAAAGCCGGCAACAATAACCCGTTTTCACTAATATCTGATGACATCAATAGCTTGTTGATTGACAACGATAATTTACTTTGGATTGCAACAGCAAAGGGATTGAGCAAGTGTAATCTCAATGCTAAAACATTTAGTTTTTACGCTAAAGAGTTTCTTGAAAAAGAAAACGATCCACCTGTGGAAATCAATCACTTCGCAGTTTTTAAATCAGAGTGGATTATTGTCGGCACAGTTGAAGCGGGCTTATATGCCTATAATCGCAAAACAGGAGAGAGGAAGCACTTAGTAATAAATCATCCTAAAGCTATAACAGAAAACTATCTTGGAAAAGTTTTTGTTGACCGGCATAATTCAATTTGGGTTGGTGCCTATTATGGATTAAGAATTTATAATTTAGAACAAAATAAAATTGAAATGCTACCCAGACAATTTGCCAAACTAAATCAAAACAGTTGCATAACTTTTTTCAATGACTCAAAAGATGGGTATTGGATGTCTTATGAAGGAGATCCCCGATTGATCCATTTTTATGATGAAAAAAAATTATTTGTGCAAAAAAAATATTTATATGATAACGGAAGTTTTCCACTACAAAAAATAAATACAATCAGAGAAGACCACATCGGAAATATATGGCTTGCCACTTCGTGGAGTCTGGGGTTTTTAAACTGGAACAGAAGCTCGAACACTTTTACCAGGCTTCCTAAAGTAAATTCGCCAAACGATTATTTATCTGAGTCATACCATGATCTCTGTATAATTGATACCAACAAAGTGTGCCTTGCATCACAATTTCACGGACTGATTTTTTACAACACAACCACTAACAGGCAAATAAATTATACAACTGATGAAGGTTTGGCAAGCAATAATTTAGCATGCGTGTATAAACACAGTGATGGTAAAATATGGATAGGGTCAGATAAAGGCATTACTCAATTTGACCCGGTCACAAAAACAATGCGTAATTTCGGTTATGAAGACGGTTTGCCTGAAACCGAAATTAACGGTAAGTTTTTTTATGATTCAGCATCACATTTATTGTATGCACGAACTGCCCATCACATTATCTATTTCAATCCCGATAGCATCCATTCTAAAGATGTTTCTTTTTTAAGTTCCGGTATTTACCTTAAAAGCATGGAGGTGAATGGAAGTTTAGTTTACAAGGATTTTTCAGCTAATATAAATCTGGCTCCTTACGAGAATAATTTAAACCTCGAATTTTCATGTGTTGATTTTTCAGAAGCTAAGAAATTAAAATTCGAGTACATGCTCCTGGGACTTGAAACTAAATGGGTGCACAGCGACAATAGAAGATATGTAACTTATGCAAACCTTAAACCGGGCAGCTATAAATTGATGGTGCGCAAAAGCAGCAACAGCTATGACTGGAGTAAAGCTGTTACAGTAACATCATTCATTGTTGAAACTCCATTTTATTTTCAATGGTGGTTTGTACTATTAGTAGTAGTCGTAGTGGTAGTGGTAGTTTATGCAGTTTATGATTACAGACAACGAAACCGCAAAGCACTGGAAAAAGTTCGAACACGCATTGCACGCGATTTGCACGATGATATTGGTTCAACTTTAAACAGTATTTCCATTTTCAGCGAAATTGCCAAACAGAAAAATGTTGATGTAAATCAACGCGAACATTTTTTAGAAACTATCGGTAGTTCATCGCGGGATATTATTGAAACTATGAATGACATTGTATGGACAGTAAATCCGATGAACGATAAGTTTGAAAATATTTTAATGCGGATGAAAAGTTTTGCAAGTGAAGTGAGTGAAGGAAAAGAAATCAATTTACAATTTGATGTGGATGAAAACGCAAAAAACATTTCACTAAAGATGGATGAGCGGAAAAATTTTTATCTCATTTTTAAAGAGGCATTAAACAATGCATTCAAATATTCTAATGCTTCGCAAGTGAAGGTGAAAGTGAAGGTGAAGGAGGGATTGCTGCATTTAATTGTTGAGGATAATGGTGTTGGGTTTGATGCAGAATCAAAATCCCCTCTCCACGGGAGAGTCCCGATAGCTATCGGGAGGGGTGAGGCGAAAGGAGGCAATGGTTTGCGAAACATGCAGGCGCGTGCAGATGAGATAAAAGCTGTGCTTAAAATTAATTCTGTTGCAGGTGATGGAACTGTGGTGGAGCTGAAAGTGAAAGTTTAAGTGTTGAGTAAGCGAGATAACACAAAAAATTTGAAATCAAAAAAATGAATTGTATTTTTGAGAATAAATAAAAATTTACAAAATGAAATTAGAAGTTGAAGTTAAAAACAGCAAGGCAGAATTTATTTTGGAATTGCTGAATAATTTTTCCTATGTGAAAACAAAACGAGTTTTAACTGAAAAGGAAAAAATAATGAAAGAACTTAATCAAGCAATTGATAATGTTATTCTTGTTGAAAAAGGCAAGTTGAAAGCAAGAGATGCAAAAGAGCTTTTAGATGAATTATAAAATTAAATCCATCGCCCCATTTGATAGCCAGCTAAAATGGTTATCTAAAAAATATCCTTCGCTCAAAAAGGAAATGGCATTGCTAATAGAAAGTTTATCGCAAGAACCCAAACAAGGAATAGACTTAGGAAAAAACTGTTATAAAATCAGGTTATCAGTTGCCTCCAAAGGTAAGGGTAAATCAGGTGGCGCAAGAGTTATAACTTTAGTTAGGGTGGTAGGCGAAACTGTTTACCTGCTTTCTATTTTTGACAAATCTGACCAAACAAGTATTTCTGAGAGTGACTTAACTCAATTGCTAAAAAGATTACCCGATTAATTATTGCTTATCTTTTCAATACTATCTCAAGAGATAGTGAGCAATAATTTCGATTAACTAATTTTGCTGCATGTTTACCGAATCAGTTGCATTTAACAGCCCCCGAAAAGTTATGCCGATAAAAGTTGTAGTGTTTGAAGATAATCATTTGTTGCGCGAAGGTTTGTTTTACCTTATTCACGCAAGTGAAAATTTTGTGTGTACAGGTGCTTTTCCTGATTGCAATGACTTACTGTTTAAGGTGAAACAATCTGACCCTGATATTATTTTAATGGATATTGACATGCCCGGCATGAATGGTTTGGAAGCATTAAAAATTATCAAACAAAATTTTCCGTCAATAAAAGTAATTATGCAAACTGTGTTTGAAGATGATGATAAAATTTTTGAAGCCATATTAAACGGGGCATCAGGTTACCTGATAAAAAAAACAACACCATCACGATTGCTCGAAGCCATTGAAGAAGTTTACAACGGTGGCGCAACCATGACACCGGCTATCGCACACAAAGCATTAGAACTTTTCCGCAAAGGAGTTCACGTTTCATCAAGCAAAGAACTTGAACAGCTCAACGAACGTCAAAACGAAATTTTAGAACTGATTGTAAAAGGACAAAATTTTCAAACCATAGCCGATAAACTTTTCATTACCAAAAACACCGTTCGGTATCATGTAAAAAATATTTACGAGATACTGCAGGTAAATTCAAAATCTGCGCTTGTGGCTAAGGCGCTGCAGAAGTAAAATGTCTGAACTAAGATTTATAGGATTGTAGGGTTTTTTTTATGCGGCTACTTACGCGCGGTTGTATCGCGTTCATAATCAAAAAAAGCTCATAGCTAAAAGGGTTACAAACTTTCAAGTGATTTAATAAAATCTTCCTTGCGTCTGCGCGATACATCTATCTCTGTTCCATCCTGCATCATTACTACTCCACCTTCGCCTTTCGCATAATTTTTAACGTAGTTAAGGTTAATCAAATGCGATTGGTGCACTCTGAAAAAACTGTGACCTGAAAGCAGTTCATCAAAATCTTTAAGCGTTTTAGAGACAAGAATTTTTCTTTTATCCACAAAATGAAAATTGGTGTAATTGGAATCGGATTGCAATCTCACAATGTCTTTAACGCTTACCAATTCAAATCCGGCTTGAGTTGGAATCATAAGTTTTTTCAATGGATCTCTCAACTGACGTACATTTTCAAAAAGCACTTCCATGTGTTGATTTGAATTATTTCTTGATTGCTTTTGCTTAAAGCGATCAATCGCCTCTCCTAATTCTTCCTTGCCAACAGGTTTTAAAATAAAATCAAGCGCGCTTGCTTTAATAGCTCTTAAGGCATATTTATCAAAAGCAGTTGTGAAAATAATTTCAAAAGAAATTGTTCCCAGCTTTTTCAACATATCAAAGCTTGTGAATGGTGGCAACTCAACGTCAAGAAATACCAGTTCAGGTTTTAGTTGTTCAATCGCTTTTTCACCTTCGGCTATTGAAGTACATTGAGCAAGCAATTCTATTTCGGGAAAATAATTATGTAAAGTTGCTGAAAGGGATTCCCTGCAATGCTGTTCATCATCAATAAGAATGGTTCGTATCATGATGTAAAAGTAAAAACCACTATTTCATTTGCAAGAACTTTTTTAATAAAAGGGTAGTTCAATAAAATTATAAAACCCCGCACGAGATTAATCATGCGGGGTATCACTCGTAGTGAAAAACAATTTCAGTTTTGAAGCTCCTTTATTCGAATTCTTATTTTTTTGCAAGGCTTTCAGCAAGGTTGGCAAAAAGCTGAAGGTACTTTTGTGCTTCATCCTTGCAGTTTAATTTTTGATAGGTCTTGGCGAGATTTTTATAAGCATCAGACACTTTTCGCTGGTCATTTAATTTGTGCGAAAGTTCGAGTTGTTTATGCATGTATTCCAATGCAGTATCATATTGTTTTAATTCGTAATATCCATTTCCCAAATTTGAAAGGCAATCGGCAACAGTGACAGAATCATTAGTCAATTGGGAGAGTTTTAGCACCGACAATAAACCATTGATGCCAATATAATATTTTCCCTTTTCAAAGTAAATCATACTTGCTTTAAAACTTGAAGATGCTATGCCTGCTGTGTCACAGGCAATTTTATACATGAGCTCCGCCATTCCGTAAGCAATAATCGCCTGGTATTTCTTGTTTATAAAAGCATAATAACTGCCTTGGTTTTCATAAGCATTTGCCGCTGCCATTGCGTCTTTTTTTGATGTGCTCAGATGATTAACAGCAGCAAGATTTGCTTTGTTAACTGAACTGTTGTTACCTGTAAATGAATTTGCATTTGCCATATATGTAAATGCAATAATTGCAATTGTGATGAGTGATGATTTTAATTTATAATTTTTCATTTTGTTTGTGTTTTAAATGTTTGACTATTTATTTTTTAATTAACGGTACAAACATACTATGGCAATAGAGGGCTAACCGGTTTGAATTAGAATGTGTAAGGGAACACTTAGAATTCGGCAGGAATTAGCGATTATTTGCCAATTAAAAAGCAGGCGCGAAAATGGAGGTAGTAATAGTGAAAACTAATTTCCATTAAAAAAAAACCGCATAACTAAAACCCAAGCTCCAGGGGCAACTGCACTTCAACCAGAGTTCCAAGAGGTTTTTTAGCATCATCATACAAATCGTTTAAGGCTACAAACGCTTTTGATTTTTTTACGCGATTAATGATGTCAATGCGCTCGTTGGTAATTTTCATGCCGAGCGATTTATGTTTTGCTTTTTGTGATGACGATTTCATTTCAGTTGCTTTTTCTCTTCCAATTCCATTATCTTCAACTAAGCATTTTATCATATCTCCGTTTTTAGAAATATTAATTCTGATGTGCCCTCCGCTTTCTTTGTGCAACATGCCGTGCCAAATTGAATTCTCAACAAATGGTTGAAGGATGAGCGGAGGAATAAGTGTGTTCTCCACATCAATGCTTTCATCCACCTCAATTGAAAAAGAAAATTTATTATTCATGCGTGCCGCTTCTAACTCAATATACAAACCCAATGCTTCCAAATCGCTTTGTAAAGGAACCTCTTCAAAGTTTGAATTTTCCAAAATCAATCGCATCAGTCGTGAAAATTTTATCAAATAATCTGATGCTTGTTCTCCTTTGTTTTGTTGAATGAAACTATGAATGGAGTTTAACGAATTAAAAATAAAATGGGGATTCATTTGCGAACGCAAGGCTTTCATTTCAACTACTGAAATTTGTTTCTCAAAAGTTGTTTTCTTCCTGCGATTGAATGAATAGATAAGCAGGAGCGAAAAAATTCCAACAATGCCTGCTCCACCAAATGTTGCATTTTTGATTAGTTTTTGCTTGTTAATTTCTGCTGTTTGAATTTCTTTGTCTTTATTAAGCAATTGAATTTCTTTTTGTTTTTTCTCGTTCTCATATTTGCTTTCCATATCAAGCAAGGTTTTATTTTTATTTTCGTTCAGCAATGAATCTCTCTCGTCAATAAAAAGTTGGTCATATTGATATGCCTTGTTGAAGTTATTTTGCCTGGCGTAAGCTTTTGATAATCCACGATAACAATCAACCAATAATTCCCTCGAATTCATTTCTTTTCCTAAGTCCACACCCTTGTTAAGATAAATAAGAGCATTGTCAAAGTCATTTTTATCTAAATATATTTTGGCAATAACAGAACACAAATCACCTACTCCTTTTTTATTTCCTACTTCCTCCTGTAGTTTAAATCCAAGTAATAAATATTCTAAAGCCTTATCGGATTTGTAATGTAACATATAATCCAAACCTACATTACCATAACTATCTGCAATTCCTTTCCTGTCATTTATTTGTTTTCTGTTTTCAAGGCTCTCAAGATTATACTCAAGTGCTTTATCATATATTTTTTTTTGATCGCGGTATATTTCAGCAATATTATCCAGCGTATTGCTTATAGCTTGTTTGTCGCCAATCTGTTTTTTTATTTCGAGGCTTTTGAAAAAATATTCGAGTGACTTGTCATAATTATTTATTTTGAAATGAACGGCTCCGATATTGTTATAAAGCTTTGCAATTAATTGTTTGTTATTGATATGTTCTGCAAGATTAAGCCCATCCTGATCAAACTTTAGTGCGCTTTCAAATCGCCCCTGGCTTTCTTCAATACTTGCAATATTCATCAATGCTTTTACAATTCCGCTGGTATCGCCAATTTCCTTATTTAATGAAAGACTTGTGTTGTAATATATTTGTGCGCTGTCGTATTCACCTTTATAATAAAGACTAAGACCTACCATACGACTCGCCCCGGCAATACCTCTTTTAAATGAGAGCTTTTCTGAAAGTGCTAACCCTTCACGTGCATATTGCATGGCATCATCGGGCGATTTATAATTAATTTCAAGATAAAGAGAAAGAATAGTATTGACTTTATTGGTGTCTTCTTTGCTTGCCCTTAAAACTGATTTAAGGCTGTCGGCTTTTTCACTTTGAGAAAATGATTTCTGAAAAGAGCCGTAGTAGCAAAGAATTAAGAGAAGTAAGGTTATTTTCTTTTTCATAACAGATAAATTAGTGAAGAGTAATGATGTTTGGCTTGAATTCAAAAATATAACTAATAACTGAATGTTAAACTATCTTATGAGATAGTTGACTTGGTCCGCTTGCCAACTATATATTTGCACAATCACTTTACTTAATTAAGAATAAAACAAATCATTAACAATTTAAATTTAAAAAATATGAAACCAATGACCATTGTTAGTATTACAAAATATCTTTTGATGATTTGTATTAACTTGTTATTGTTAGGAAAATCTTTGGGCGCATCGGTGGCAACAGACTATTACTACTCTAACCTGGTTTCCTTTCCTTCTGCGCAATACATTGATATTACCAATGACACAGCAGCGTTTACGCGACCATCATTTAATTCGAATAAGTTTTATAAAATTACTTCGCTTAACGGATTTAAATTCAGTTTTAATGGTAAAGTGATAACCAACTTTTTTATAAGCGCGAATGGTTATATCTGTTTTAATAGTATTCCTACTGCTATTATAAGTTCGCCATTAACCGCAACAAGCGGACAGGGAATGCCGTCTGCTACTTATGTAATTGCCCCATTTGCATCGAATCTTAACAGGTGCACTGTGGCTTTTCGTTCCAATGCCGATGCGCTTACTATACAATGGTCGGATTGCTGCATTGGGTCAAATTATAGCGACAATTTTAATTTTAAAATCATTCTTCATTCTGATAACAGCATTGATGTAAACTACGGTAACATACATTTTGATGGGAATTCGAATCCTTACCAGGCAGGTTTGAGAGGTTCATCTGGCGATGTTAAAAATGGTCCTATTGCTCAAAGCTATTCAACTTTTTCATGGATTAATCCAACTATAATTCAAGCCTTAGTTAAAACTATTACTAATGATACAGCTGCAATTTCATGGATACCGGCCAGTACAGCTTATCAAAACCATGTCATTGACGCTGAGGTTTATAATGCAAAACAAAGCAAGCCTGTTTCTCTTGGTTACTCCATTAATGGCGTGTTGCAGGTTCCGGTAACCATGTCTTATGATTATACTAACGGCTCGTATAAGCGTTACCATGCTACGCTCCCTCCGATAACTGCACAACATGCAGAGGTTACTTACTTTGAAAATTATACCACTACACAAGGATATAATATTAATGCCGGTCACATCTCATTTGAAAAGGGATCACTTAAAGTAACTCCCTTAAGCTACGCAGCATCTTATAATGCA
Organism: Bacteroidia bacterium; assembly: GCA_039931675.1. Lineage (GTDB taxonomy): Bacteria > Bacteroidota > Bacteroidia > AKYH767-A > OLB10 > JAEUTH01. The sequence continues at coordinate 18,918 of JBDTRM010000091.1, forward strand.
GGCACTGGCAACATAGCCCTTTCACATTCGCAAACTGTCAATGGGGTAAAACTGCGCGCTGCCTGTTCACACTCTCCAATTAAAATTACACAGGTAACGTTGGATTTGCTTGCAACGGGCAAAACACTTAACTATCCAAATTATGTAGTAAACCCTTCAAACATTCACGATAAAGATTTGGTGGAGATTAGAAATCTATCAGGTACACCTTTAGATATTTCTGGGTTCACATTTATTTTTGAATCTCACAACGAAGTGAGAACTTATAAAATCCACGATGATCAATTTGCGTTGGGAGCCTTCAAGACCCTTATTTTTGATATTGGAGATGACAGCGCTACTCCTGATGATTCTTCAAATCATTTTTATAATATAGGTGGTGCGAACAACCCATTAACTTCAAGTGATGGTGCAGGATTTATTTTAAAAAATGCAGCCGGAGATATTATAGATGCGGTTGCTGTAAATGGTTTTGAATTTGACGGCAGCCAGGGCGAAGCGCCCTCTGATTGGTATGGCTTGCCGGGTGACTCATCAGTTGGTAAAGCAGGCTTTATAAGGAATAATAGACTTGACCTTAATTGTTCATCAGACTGGTTGGTGGCAAGTAGCAGTCATAAGCAAACGATTGGGGCAATTTATTTCCCTCTCGACAGCGCGTTTGAAGCGCCTTTCATTAACTGGCATTCTAATGTGTACGGAAATTTCTCGGGAGAATATATTGACCTGCCTCCTTTGAATAACGGCAACTATGATTTTACAACAACAGTAACTGGCGATTCTGATGTGGCTACTGCATCACTTCACATCAACGTTCACGCACCTGTAAATCCGAGCGTAAATTTTTATGCGGATAGTACCAACCCATTTGTAAATGAAACGGTTTTCCTCTATGATATTTCAGGAGGTTATCCGATAGCCCGACAATGGGCGATTTCTCCATCCACTTTTGCTTATATCAATGGCACCAATTCAAATTCTAAAAACCCGGTGATTCAATTTACAGCTCCGGGATTATACAAAGTAGGTTTAGTAGTCGCTAATGCCGATGCTATTGATTCTCTTATTCTGGTTGATTATATAGCTGTTAAACAGTACTATGAACAAGCGACAAAACTCTGGGGAACTACAAAAACAGGTGGAGACAATGGTGCAGGGGTTATTTTCAATATGAATGTGGACGGTTCGGCATACACTGTAGTTTACTCTTTCACACAAGCCACAGGGAGTGGGCCTAACGGTAGTTTAATAAAATCATCTAACGGACTGTTATACGGAACAGCGGCATTGGGAGGCAGTAATAATTTGGGAGTGCTTTTCAGTTTCGATCCTGTTACTTATCATTACACTGATGTGCTCAATTTCAATGGTACACAATACGGTTCATATCCCGGTGCCGGCTTGATACAGGCAAGTAATGGCTTGCTTTATGGAACTACAAGCGATGGTGGCAATAGTAATCTTGGGACAATTTTCAGTTACAATCCATCCAATGGCTTATTTGCAAAGGTGCGTAATTTTGGATTTACAACAGGATCAAGACCTTGGCATAGTGGTTTGGTGCAGGCAAGTAATGGTTTACTTTATGGTGTTGCATCAAATGGAGGAGCTAATGGAAGCGGAGTGATTTATAGTCTTAATACTACAGGAAATGTTTATTCCAAAGTACACGAATTTAATCCTCTAAATTGTGAGTCTGCAAATCCTGATGCAAGCCTTATTCAGGCAAGTGACGGATTGCTATACGGAACTACACTTGGTCCCTCAACTTGTGCAGGCGTAGGCGATTTTTCAGGTAGCATGTTCAGTTTCAATCCTGCAAATAACCAGGTACAAACTGTTGTATATTTTGGTAAGGACTCAACCAATGACGGAAGCAATCCAAGAGCTAACGTAACCGAATATAATGGCATCT
>JBDTRM010000092.1:0-54263 GCA_039931675.1 Bacteroidia bacterium
GGGCGCATCGTGTTAAAGAGCATGTATATGCAATGGTGGATAATGATCAATCGAAAATGATTGTTTGACGTTGTTGTAGAGACGTTGCATTGCAACGTCTCTACAATCTGTATAGGTGAATGCAGTCTTTAAACAATTATTGACATTTGAATTAACATAAGTGGCATGTTTATGGCTAAGTTAACAACAAACAAATAATATTATTAATTAAAAAAAACTATTACGTCTATGAAAAAAATCTTCACAATCATGTTAAGTGTATGTGCACTGTACAGTGTAAATGCACAAAATCGTATTGCAAACCTTAACCCTGTTATGCATGGCAACCAAGCTGCAATAGCTAATAAGACCCAGTCGTTCTTGTGCGACACCTTGCACAACTATGGCCTTAGTGACGCACCCGTGGTTTATACAGTAAATGGTGGCGGTGGCTACGTTACAGGGCAGAATACCTATGGTGATCTTTCCAAAGCTGAAAAATTTACGACAACGGCAGGCTACACTGTTCAGAACGCTATAATCCAGTTTGCTGTGGCCGCTTATGGTAGCCCGCTGGACGTATTCCAGGTAAAAATATGGGATGATGCAAGCGGCCTGCCCGGTACTCAATTAGCAACTGTTGATGTAAATTATGCTACCATAGCTGCAGATGTTACTGCCGGCAATGCATCTCTGATTTCATTTCCTTCGGCCGTTACGGTTGGCAGTACTTTTTACCTTGGCTATTCATTTGGTTATGGCGCTGGTGATACTATTGCTTGCTATACCAATACAGATGGGATTACCACTCCAGGTACTGCTTACGAAGAGTTTAGCGACAATAGCTGGCATGCCTTTAGTGAAACGCCTACCAGTTGGGGTCTTAATGTTTCATTGTTCGTGCTTGGCGAAGTATGCACCGTTACAGGTATAGATGAAGCAAGCAACGCAAACGGTATTATCATTTCACCTAACCCAGGCAATGGAATTATTAATGTTGCCATAGCCGGTAAAATTAAAGATGCCTCTATTGAAGTTTATAACACACTTGGAAAGTTAGTTTATAAAAACACTTCGGTTACACCCATGAACACATTTACTTTAAATAAGCCTGATGCAGGTGTATATATGGTAAAAGTTAAAACTGATGGAAAAGAATATTTCAAACGAATTGTTGTAAGTAAATAAAGTGCGGTAATATATAAAGTTAAAAAAGCCTCTGTGAATTTTTGCAGAGGCTTTTTTTAATGAATAAAAATACCATCAGGAGAAAAGTTACCCGCTTTCGTGTGGCAGAATTTATCTTTTTCGTAATTACATTTTTCTAATACTTTTGCGGGCTCAAACTTTATCTCAGAAAATTTGTCTGAACAGTATCTCATGGTATTGCAGAAATTTTCCTACCCCTGCTTTAAATGGATTCATCACCTGGCAAATACAATGATAAATACTCAGTAATCGTTGGAAGCGGAAGTTATATTCCCACGCGCATCATTCGCAACGAAGATTTTCTTTCGAGTGTTTTTTACGACAGCAATGGAAAAAAGCTGGAACGCTCTAACGAGGAAATTATTCGCAAGTTTGAAGAAATAACAGGCATTAGCGAACGCAGGTACGTAACTGATGATTTGGTTACTTCTGATATTGCCTTCTTTGCTGCCCGTGATGCAATTGAATCCACAGGCATTGACCGCGAAACGTTCGATTATATTATCGTGGCTCATAATTTCGGGGACATCAAAGAAGAAAACAGGAGAAGTGAATTTGTTCCTGCACTCGCTTCACGCGTTAAGCACAGCCTGGGAATAAATAATCCCTTAACCGTTTGTTACGACCTTCCGTTTGGCTGCGCAGGCTGGCTGCAGGCGCTGATACAGGCTGATTTTTATATTAAGTCGGGGGCCGCAAAAAGAATTCTTGTAATTGGGGCTGAAACACTTTCGCGTATAACCGATCCACACGACCGCGACAGCATGATTTATTCTGACGGTGCTGGTGCAGTTATAGTGGAATCACTCAAGAGTGACAAACCGGTTGGAATTCTCTCACATCGTGCCTATACCTACGCCACTGAACATGCTTATGTGCTCCGGATGGGAGCTTCCAATAACCCTGACTACCCTGCAGGCAACCTGTTTCTTAAAATGCAGGGGCGAACACTGTATGAACATGTGTTGAAAACTGTTCCGCAGGGAATTCACGAAAGCATTGAACTTGCGGGGATTTCAATTGGTGATGTATATAAAATATTTTTTCACCAGGCGAACACAAAAATGATTGATGCCATTCTCAAACGTTTGTTTGCCGGGTTTGATCTTAAAGTATCACCTGAACATATTATGCCGTTCACTATTTCATGGTTAGGAAACAGTTCAGTTGCAACACTGCCCACGCTGTATGATTTATTCTGCAAAGGAAAATTGGAACACCAGGAAATGAAAAAAGGAAGCACCATTGTTTTTGCATCAGTAGGTGCAGGAGTGAATATCAATTCGATGGTTTACCGTTTTCCGGAGTAATGTGTTATTAACATTTCACAAATTGTTTGGTTGCTTAACCGGAAGAATAACATGAAATGCTGCCACTTCGTTTTCTTTGGATTCGGCAAAAATTTCTCCGTGATGGTTTTCTACAATTTTTTTGCTAAGCGCTAAGCCAATACCTGTACCGCTATAAGTTTCTTTATTATGAAGACGTTGAAAAATGGTGAATATCTGCTCCCCGTATTTCTGCTCAAAGCCGATACCATTGTCTTTAAAAATAATTTCACAGTATTTTACTGCTTCGCTCACCCTCGCATTTATGGCAGGATGTTTTTCAATTTCTTTCTTCGAAAGCATGCGTGATGTAATGGTGATTACAGGCGGCACCTCATCTTTTGAATATTTAAGCGCATTGCTTATGAGGTTGTAAAAAAGCTGGTTCATCTGTAACGGTATTGCACTTATTACAGGAAGCTTATCACTTTTTATTTTTGCTTTCTTTTGTTCAATGAGCAATTCAAAATCATTCAGAATATTTTTAAGCGTTTCGTTAAGGTCTGTTGGCACAAACTGGTTTTCGTGGTTGATGAGGCGCGAATAGTTGAGCAGGTCCTGAATCAGATTTCTCATCCTTTCAGATGCACCTCCTACCTTATTGAGCAAAGTTTTTGCAGGAGCTGAAAATTCGCCTTTGTGTTTTTCCTGTAGGCGGCTGGTAAAGGTGAATATTTTTCGTAACGGCTCCTGCAAATCGTGACTCGCTACATAAGCAAACTGTTGCAGTTGCATGTTTGTTTGGAGCAAATCACCGGTTCGCTCTTTTACTTTGGCTTCTAATTCTTCCGAAAATGATTTTAGTTTTTGCTCAGATGTTTTTCTTTCGGTTATATCATCAATAGCGAGCAGAATTAACTGCTCTTTGTTTTTTTCGTTAATTACATGACGGGCATTCAACAGCATGGTACATTCACCGAAAGGCTGCAAATTGATCTGGATTTCATAATCACTAAACTCTGTTCTTTGAGTAAGAACTTTTTCGAGCATCGGGCGCAGTGCGGTATTATCAAACAGGTGATTTTGTATTTCATAAATCGGCTTGCCTTCCGCTTCATGTTCGGTAATGCTGAATTTTTTAGAGAAGGATGTGTTTATACTTTTTATACAAAGCGCCTGATCAAGAACAACAAGCGGTTCGCGAATAGTGGCAACAATAGCTTCGGTATAAAGCCGCGATACATTGATCTGTTCCTGCTTATCAAGCAACTCCTGGTTTATAATTATCAATTCTTCATTAGTTGATTGCAGTTCCTCTTTAGATGTTTCTAATTCTTCGTTCAAACTCTGCAACTCTTCGCTGCCGCTCAGCAGTTCTTCGTTTGCGCTTTGCAGCTCTTCATTTACGGCTTCCTGGTCTTCAGTTATGGAGCGCATATCTTCGTGGGTCTGCGCCAATTCTTTTTCTAATTGCTCTATACGCTGAAGATTTTCATCATAATTTATTTTTTCAGATGATTTACCATTGGTTTTTTCTTTTTTATCAGGCAACAATGGTTTAGTAAAAAGAATTAAATAGTGAGGTTCAACAATATTAGCAAGCGGAATAATCTCTATGCTTACCTGTTGCGCCTTTCCATAACTCTTAACCTGTATCAATTCTTTGATAGCAGGTGCACGGCTTGTTTTTACTTTGTGCAGGGTATTTCGCAATTCAAACGCCAAACCTTCGCGTGCCATTTTAATAAGATTGAATGTGGGCTTACCTTGCGGTGCTTCAAGAAACGGGTTGATATTTCCATGAATGTGCACAATGTCCATTTGTTCGTTTATAATAACAGCAGCAGGCGTGTATTTTGAAAGCAGGATTGATTCAGCGCTTTTACGGAAATCAGTTTGCTGTACTTCAACCCTCGGTATTTTTTTATCTTTTACGGTCAGCTCTTCTTCTTTGCGCTCAGTGCTTACATGCATAAAGCGACCGGGTACTGCTTTGCGCGAATATATTTTATCATTCTTCGCAAATGGTACGAATAACTCTGATGCGGGACCTGTTGTTTCCGATTTCCCAAGCAAAAGAAATCCGCTGTCCTTAAGTGCATAATGAAAAGTGGTGAGCGCTTTTTTCTGCAAAAACGAATCCATATAAATAAGCACGTTGCGGCAGCTTATCAAATCCATTTTTGCAAAGGGCGGATCTTTCAGAAAATTGTGAATTGCAAAAACACACATATCGCGTACCTGCCTGTTCACCTGGTAGCCTCCATTATTTTTAGTAAAATACTTTTTCAGAATTGTATCCGAAACATTTTCCAATTCTGATTTATGATAAATACCCGATCGCGCTTTTGTAATAGCCGGTTCAGAAATATCGGAAGCGAAAATCTGAATTTGCATTCCCGGTAGATTTTTTCCAAGAAATTCGTGAAGAGCAATTGTGAGAGAATATACTTCTTCACCTGTCGAACACCCTGCTACCCATATACGTATAGTATTGCCGGTACTTTTGTTTTTGAGCAAAGCAGGAAATACGGTTTCTGTCACTGCCTGAAAAGTTTTCGGGTCGCGGAAGAATGAGGTCACAGGTATAAGCACATCCTGAAAGAGAGCGTCTTGTTCGGCTTTATCGTTGCGCAGAAATTTTAAGTACTCCACAAGTTTTTCTTTTTTGTTGATGGCCATTCTTCGTGTAATGCGCCTGCGTATGGTGGTTTGCTTGTAATAAGTAAAATCAACCCCGCGAAGCTTGGATAGCACCAAAATAATTTGTTTGTAGGCAGCTTCATCGTCTTTCGGAATATCCTCTTCTGAACCACGGCCTTTTTTAAAAGTATGCATGATCTGCAACAGCTTTCCTGGAATTTCTTCGGGAGGCAAAACAAAGTCAACCACTTCGGCATTTACAGCATTTTGCGGCATATCGCCATAAGCTGCCGATTGCTGATCCTGCGCAAAAGTGATTCCTCCGTGCGCCTTAATGGCTTTCAGGCCAAGCGTACCGTCAGAGGCAGTGCCCGAAAGCACCACACCCGCTGCTAAACTTTGATGAACCTCAGCAAGAGATTTAAAAAAAACATCAATGGCAAGATTTGTTTTTATTCCACTGCGTGGAGCCAGTTTAAGCACACCATCTATCGAGGTAAGCGTTTTGTTTGAGGGGATAACATAGATATGGTCAGGCGCAAGATGAATGTCTTCGGTAATTTCATTCACCGGAATTTTGGTAACTCTTGCAAGAATCTCGGGAAGAAGGCTTTCATGCGATGGATCTAAATGCTGAACAAGCACATAAGCCATTCCCGAATCTTCGGGCACGGCTTTGAGAAAGCGCTTGAAAGCGTCAAGTCCGCCTGCAGACGCGCCTATGCCTACAATTGGAAAATCCTGTTCAGTAGCCGGTGGCGAAACCGATTCTGGTTTTTTGTTTTTGATAGCAGTGCTCAATTTAAAGAATTTAAAGTGTGAAGATATACTATGAATAACATCAAAGTTATTAAATTTTTTGATGGGGGAGTGATCAGCTAAACATGCAAATAAAGCCCGGAAGAATGTTGAATGTTGATCCCGATAGCTATCGGGGAGAATACTGAAGGCAATGTAGTCTTAAAATTAAATTGAAAAAGTCAACCTATTTAAGGCAGGCACAAACCTCAACATTCTACATTTATAATTATTTTTTAAATTTTGAATTTTCACATTCGATATTCTCCCGATGGCTATCGGGATCAAAATTCATCATTTATTTTTTTCTTCAGACCTCCTTTTTCAACAAGGTAGTTGCCTCTTCTGCCTTTTGCATCGCTTTTATAATTTCTCCGGGAAGATTTGAAATATCCGATGGTTTTACCAAATAATAAACTGCACCCTGCTTGATAGTTAAATCCATATCTTCCTTGAAATTGGAAGTGGTGTAAATAATCACGGGAATATTTTTCAGGCACTCATCTTTTTTCAATTCTGCCAAACATTGCCATCCATCCATCAGGTGCATATTGAGGTCGAGAAAAATAAAATCGGGCAATGAATCTGAATTTCGTAATTGTTCAAGAGCTTCAACACCTTGTTGTGCTTCGCGACATTCGATTGATGCATCAATTTCTCTGACAGCCTCTATGAAAAAAAACCTGTCATCACTATCATCATCTATGATCATTATTATCTTTTTGTCAAACATAGTTACTGTTTAGTCGTTGGTGATTTAATTTGAGATGGCAAACATAGTTCCTTTTTTTTCTTATAACAATTGATTTTTGAATCAGGGCTTTTGGCCTGACAATTCAAGATGCTATCAATTTTTTCTACTTGCTTCTCTGTGCCTCCGTGCGATTTTTTTTTCTGATGACAAAGTTAACGGGTGACTGAAGTCACTCGATATTGATACTTTTAATTCGGTGAAAAAATAATTGATGGAATTACTACTCCGCTATTCCCCAACAAATGTCATTCTGAAAGGAACCTCTATGTTTAGAAACGAATTGTTTGATTACACTCAATTGGTTGAAAAAAAAATCGTTTCCAAACAATCAATTTAACAAATACAATCATGCGTTCTTTTGCAACAGAAGGTTCTTTCAGAATGACATATCTAAGCATCGCAAAAAACCGACCCGTTTTAAAACAAATGAAACAGGTCGGATAAATGGTTTGGATTGTTGTAATGATTGCACTGCCCTGATTTTGTTGACTTTTCAACGTTAAATCACTCAACCTATTTCAGGACAAGACACCTTCTCAAATTTTTTTATAGCATTGTTCAAAAGCAACAATAAGAAAACATCTGTTTTTTTCCCATTCAGCTACGTTTTTAACCTATTCCGCTATATTGTTTTGGTAAGCACTATTTCTGATTTTATCATTGTGGCGATTAAAAAAGGATTAACAAAGTTCATACTAAAACATGATTTAGATCAGTAATTAAATCTTGCAGAATAGTTTATTTTGCACCGGAAAAAGTAATATTAAAACGAAAGCAGTTATACCATTAACAGCATAAAAAATGAAAAGGATAATTTCAATAATTTTAATTTCAGCAATCATGGGAAGCACTACTTCCTATGGTGAATTATTGAAAGCGCCTCTGCTTGTTCAGCATTTTCTTGATCATAAAAAAAGTCATCCCTCAATATCGTTTATTGCTTTTCTTACCAATCATTATTTAAAAAACGAAAAACCTGACTCTGAAAAGGATAAAAAGAGTAATGAACAATTGCCATTTAAATCAATTCAGAATATTCATCTGAATATTGTACAGGCTGTTTTTCAAACTAATATACCGCAAGTTTATTCCATGCCTTCAGCGTCAACGCTGTTTGCTTTTATGAATGCTAAAGTTTTATCACGCTCCTTAGCAATCTGGCAGCCGCCAAAAGTGAGTTAGTTTTTCAAGGTATAATTCCGGTAAGCTTTACCGGAACGAAACTTCCTATCTCATTAATCTTAATCATTTATTTAAAAACTAATTAGTATGAGCTATACACATTTGCATCTGCTGTTAAATCACTTTCCTATTATAGGAACATTAATCGGTATATCATTGTTGTCATTTGCAGTGATGAAAAATAATAACACTGTTCGGCAGGCAGCATTATTTACGATTGTTATCATGTCGCTGATCGCAATTCCTGTTTTCCTCACTGGTGAACCTGCTGAGGAATCCATAGAAAATATTGCCGGCATATCGAAAGCACTTATCGAAGAGCATGAGGAAGCAGCACAAATTGCCCTTTGGGTAATGCTTGCAACAGGAGCCATAGCATTAGGCAGTTTGATTCTTAATTACATGAAAAATAAAATGTCAAACAAACTGGCAGTATTAAGTTTAATCATCGGGTTATTGTCATTCGGTTTAATGGCACGTGCAGGTTACCTCGGTGGGCAAATTCGCCATACAGAAATTTCGCAGTCAACGCTTCAGAATAATCAGCAGGGACCTAACAAAACGGGAAAAGAAGAAGATAACGATTAAAACTTGCAGTGAGGGAACCTACATTGAGCACAGTCGAACTGGTCGAACTATTATCATCAAAAAAATAATAAAAATAATAAAAATGAAAAAGGCAATTTATTTATCAGTAGCACTTGCATTAGTGATGCAGGCAGTAAACGCACAATGGACGGTTGATACACTATCAACACCTTCATACAACTTAATCTCAACTCAAAACGGCAGTAAAGCAATTTATACCAATGGAAATAAATTTGAAATGTATGATTTTGCAACAAGCACTTGGTCGCTTCAAAACATATCGTTTGCCAGGGGCAATATGAAAGCTGCTACTGCAAACGGAAAATCATATTTCGGTGGTGGCGGATTTATCGGAATTTTTTCTTATGCATTTTATAATAATGTTGACATCTATAATTCAACAACAAATGCATGGAGCATCAACACGCTTTCGCAAGCCCGCATTGTGGGTGCTTCGGCAGGATTAGGCAACAAAGTTTTTTTTGCAGGAGGACGCTTGATTTTAAACTACTCAAACAAAGTTGACATTTTTAATGTGAACACAGGTGTGCGGACAACGGCAATTTTATCGCAAGCCCGCACCGGTATGGCAGTTGGTGTAGCCGGAAACAAAGTTGTGTTTGCAGGTGGTGAAACAGGAAATATCTCTTCAGGAATTTATTTGTCGAGCAACAAAGTTGACATTTATAATAATGCAACAGGAACCTGGAGCACTGCATTGCTGTCATCAAAGCGCGGGCAAATTGCAGTTGGTGTGGTTGGAACAAAAATTCTTTTTGCCGGTGGATTAAACTCTAACGGATATTATTCAAAGGTTGTTGATATTTATGATGCAGCAACCAACACATGGTCAACAGCAAATATGTCAGAACCTAAATATGGAATAGCAGTCGCTACAGCAGGCAACAAGGTATATTTTGCAGGTGGTACAACTTCTAACAGCGGTGCGCTTTCTAACCGTGTTGAAATTTACAATGCCACAACTAACACCTGGAGTTACGTAACTATTACTTCGCCACGCATGAGCATGTCAGTAGCGAAAACTCCAAAGCGTATCATGTTTGCCGGTGGTGTTGTTACCTGGGGAAATACAGGAACAGATAGAATTGAAGTTCTTGATTTGACAACCAATACATGGTCAGTTGAATATTTATCCCGCCCCCGTTTAGGAATAGCATCTGCATCGTACGGAAATAAGGCAATGTTTGCAGGTGGTGCAGAAGTTATAAGTTCTTATCCGCAGTATTCTATCATATCAAACAAAGTTGATATATGGACTGACCCATTTCCAAGAATTGCAAACTACGAATTTGCTGCTGCATCTCAAGTAACGGTTTTTCCAAATCCTTTTACTGATAATATTAGTATTCAATTTCAATCTGTTGATCAACCGATTACAGTTTCAATTTATAATGCAATCGGAAAATTGCATCGCACCATTCCATTAACCGATTTGCAAACTGAATTGAATTTGTCGGACTTAAAATCAGGAATCTATTTCCTCAACGTAATGCAAGACAGTCAGACAATTCAGACAGTCAGAATAATTAAAGAATGATGATAAATGTCATTGCCCGGCAACTAAATTATGTTAAACTTTAAACTATAATACAACGATCAAATGAAAAATTCAGCAGCAAAGTTTTTCTTTAAAATAAGTACGAGTTCAGGAGTATTTTCAAAACTGTATTTATACATATTGCTGATAGCTTCCAGCTTAACAGGAGCCGACAGGTTGCACGCCCAAAGCATAACAACAGGAGTTGTACCTTCAACAATCAACACAGGTGCAATTTTCGCAGTTCCTGTAACGATAACAGGCGGTTATCTGAATTTTACTTCGGTGTTTACGGTTTATTTATCAGATGCTTCGGGTTCTTTTGCAACTAAAACGTCAATTGGCACTGTCACCTATTTTGCCTCAGTTCCTGTTAGTATTAATGCAATTATTCCATGTGCAACACTCTCAGGAAATTTATACAGGATAAGAGTTGAATGCAATAATCCTCTGGTTGTAGGCAGCGATAACGGATCAAACATCACCATCATTTCTGGTGCACAGATTATAACAGGAATAGTTGCATCACCATTCTGCCAGGGTGCAACCGTAAGCGTTCCTTTTACTGTTACCTGCGGACCATTATCAAATGGAAATATTTTTAATGCCGAACTTTCTGATGCAGGCGGAAATTTCCCTGGCATTACCATTGGCACCGTAGCATCTACATCTTCAGGAATAATTGTAGCAGTAATTCCATTGGCGACTGCTCCGGGTAGTTTATATAGAATAAGGGTAAAGAGTTCAATTCCTTCAATAACAGGCTCACTAAACTCAAACGGGCTGCTCACACTTAACCCGATTACGATTACAACAGGTACAGTAGCAGCATCATTTTGCCAGGGTACTGCAATCAATGTGCCTTACACGGTTTGCGGAGGTTTTATTGCAGGCAATGTTTTCAGTGCAGAATTATCAAATGCAACAGGTGCATTTCCGGGAACTGTCATTGGCTCATTAGCATCAACATCTTCAGGTTCAATAATTGTTACTGTTCCATTGGCAACAACTCCGGGTGGTTCGTACCGGATAAGAGTTAGAAGTTCATCTCCTGCTGTAACAGGTTCGCTTAATGCAAACGGTTCACTTGCACTCAATGCGATTTCGATTACAACAGGTGCCGTTATAACATCTTTTTGCCAGGGTGCGGCAATCAGTGTACCCTACACTGTATGCGGAGGATTTATACCAGGAAATATTTTCACCGCACAGTTATCAGATATAACAGGTTCGTTTGGATCACCTGTTAATATAGGTTCAATTACTTCGGTAAACAGCGGAACTATTTCAGCAACTATTCCACTGGGAATTTCACCAACAGGCACGGGTTACAGAATACGAGTTATCAGCTCCACACCTTTAGTTACAGGAGCAATTAACTCTAACGGTATTCTTACCTTGAATCCAATTTCAATAACTACAGGTGCAGTGGCTGCAGGCACATGCCAGGCATCTTCCATTACAGTTCCTTATACTATTTGCGGTGGATACACTACGGGAAATATTTTCACGGCAGAGCTGAGTGACGTGAACGGAAATTTTCCGGGAACAATAATCGGAACACTAACGTCAACAACAAACGGAACTATAAATGCAGCACTTCCAATGAATTCAACTCCCGGAAGTTTGTACCGCATCAGGGTGAAAAGCTCATTGCCTTCATTAACAGGAACTGACAACGGATCGAATATTAAGATATCTGCTAAAACTACTTTATCGCAATATACCTATCTGCATTCAGGCAATGCATACGCACCATTAACAGGCAATACAGATGTTCCTGTTGCAACGGGTAATTTGAATGAAGGTATGTCGGCACCGGTTAACATTGGATTCACTTTCAATTTTGGAGGGTTAAATTTTACGCAACTTAAAATGAGTACTAATGGCTGGATAACATTTAATTCGGCATCCATTGCAACTTCGGTATATAATGTGATAGCCAGTTCAGAAACATTTGCCATAGCAGGATTTGCTGCGAACCTGAATCTCGGAGGAATCAAACCTATGAGTTATAAATTAACAGGAACTGCTCCGTACCGGATTTTAAAGTTGCAATGGCATGGCATCACTCATGTACCGATGAGCCCCGGATCAGGTTCTCTTACAGCTGGTGAATTCCAGATTTGGCTTTACGAAACAACCAATGTTTTTGATATTAATTTCGGAACATTTACAACAACAGCCGTTGCGAATTTTGGAAGCTATGCACAGGTTGGTTGGAAAGGTGAATGTCCCACCGATGGTGATGCACTTTACAAAAGTAGTTATCCGTATTGGGATACGCCCTGGAATGGTTACGGTTATGTAACATCACTTTCATTCGGCAGTTCGGGCGGCTTCCTGTTTTTACCTATACCCGGTGAGTTATTCAAATATACACCTCCTTTTGGAAGCCCTCTGCCAGTTCAATTGATTTCATTTGAAGGCTTAATTAAAAATAATGAAGTTATTTTAGAATGGGCCACTGCAAGCGAATTGAATAATGATTATTTTCTTGTTGAAAAACACATAAATGACGGACCCAATGAATGGAAAGAAATCGGGCAAATAAAAAGTAAGGGCAACTCAAACCAGGTGCAAAACTATTCCTTAACTGATGAATATCCTGCAAATGGAATTAATTATTACCGCCTGAAACAAGTTGACTTTAACGAAGAGTTTACTTATTCTCAAATAATTTATGTAAACGTAAAGCAAAATCAAAAACAAGATATCAATATATACCCTAATCCTGCTGCTGATGAATTTACCATATCAGGATTCAATTTTAATACTGGCGATCAAATTATGATTACCAATTCTATAGGGAAAGTAATTTATCAAAAGACAATGTCTGAAATAACAAACACTATTAAGATTGAAATCAAAGCATTTGAACACGGAATTTATTTTGTAAAAATAATTTCAGCAAGCAAAATTGAAACCCTCAAATTAATTAAGAATTAAAATTATTTATTAATAAATAAAATCACATAAAATGAAAAACGCAATTCAAAAAATTAAATCAATAAGCATTTTCAGTAAACTGTTTTTACTGATGTTGATCTTAATGTTGTCACAAAAATCCTATTCGCAAACATGGAGTGATGTTGGGGGTGGAATGTGCGATTGGGTAAATGCCTCTGTAGTTTACAATGGTGAACTAATTGTTGGAGGACGATTTACATGCGCAAACGGAGTTCCGGCAAACTACATCGCAAAATGGAATGGCACTTCGTGGAGTGCATTAGGCACAGGTGTAAACGGATGGGTTGATGCGCTTACAGTTTATAAAGGAAATTTAATAGTCGGAGGATCATTTTCGCAAGCCGGATCCACAGCAGTAATGAACCTTGCAAAATGGAATGGCACTTCGTGGTCTGATGTTAATGGTGATATGGGAGGCCAGGTTCAGGCATTAACCGTTTACAATAATGATTTAATTGTTGGTGGTTATTTTACGGATGCGGATGGTTTCACTGCAAACTACATAGTTGGGTATAATAACATCGTTGGCTGGTTTGATCTTGGCGGAGGCATGAGTTCACAAGTAATGGCGCTCAATGTATATGGAACTGATTTAATAGCAGCCGGTTTTTTTACAACTGCAGGAGGAACAGCAGCGCCCCATATCGCTAAATGGAATGGTACATCATGGTCATCATTAGGCAGTGGAATAGCTTGGATTACTTATTCCTTAGGAACTTATCAAGGCGATTTAATTGCTGGCGGATTATTCTCACAGGCTGGCGGAGTTACTGCTAACAGCATTGCAAAATGGGATGGCACTTCATGGGCTCCGCTTGGCAGCGGAATGGGAGCAACTTCAGTTGGATACAATTATGTATTTGCACTTGCTGAGTATAACGGAAGTTTGTTTGCAGGTGGCATGTACGAAAGCGCTGGCGGAGTTCTTGCGAATAGCATTGCAAAATGGGACGGAACTTCATGGATTGATTTAAATGGCGGTGTGTGGTATGGTGGGTCAAATGTTTATGCAGTGAATGCACTTACCGTTTATAATAATGATTTATATGCAAGCGGAATATTCACCTCGGCAGGCGCTGAAAGTGTTGCACATATTGCAAAATGGAATGAACCACCCTTAGCAATCAATGAAGTGAATCCAGCTTCAGCAATTCAACTTTCACAGAATTCTCCGAATCCGTTTAATCAGTCAACATCAATTTCATACAGCGTATATGTTGCAGGAAATATAAAAGTTGTGGTGAATGATATAACAGGTCGTGAAATAAAAATGCTTGTTAATGAAACCAAACAAGCAGGCGATTACGCTTATGAATTAAATGGAAATGATTTATCGCAGGGAATTTATTTTCTTAAGCTGATATCAGGAAATACCAATCAAACGATAAAATTAATCAAGACAGAATAAAGGATTTAATAATCAAAGCAAATGAAAAAGTTAATCGGAATTTCTTTAGTAATATTTTCAATATGCACATCACTAACCACTGCTTATGCGCAAGCTCCTGCTTACGTGTGGGCTAAAACAATTTTAGGAAATGTGGAAGCAATTCAAAGAGGAGTTGTGGTTGACGGACTTGGAAATGTTTATATCACAGGAGTTTTTTTCGGCACTGTTGATTTTGATCCCGGTGCAGGCCTGGCCAATGTTACACCTGTGCCTTATGGCAGCAATGCATATATTGCAAAGTACGATGCAAACGGAAATTTTTTATGGATAAGAAATGTTTATATCACAGCATCGTATGGAAATAACAGCATTGCTGTTGACGGCAGCAACAACGTTTACATTACAGGTTTCTTTACAGGAACAGCAACTGACTTTAAGCCGGGAGCCGGAGTAGTTTCTCTTACATCTGCAGGTGGTAATGATATTTATATTGCCAAATATGATTGCAACGGAAATTATTTGTGGGCAAAAAGCATCGGGTCAACCGGTGATGACCGAGGTAATGAAGTAATCACTGATGCGTTCGGTAATGTTTTTCTTACAGGTGATTTTTCTGCCACAGTTGATTTTGATCCGGGTGCAGCAGTTGCTAATTTGACTTCAGCAGGAGGCACTGATGTATTCATTGCCAAATATAATTCAGCAGGGGTTTATCAATGGGCTAAACAAATTGGAGGTGCATCAGCCGATGATATTCGCGATATAGCAATAGACATTTCAGGAAATATATTACTTACCGGAAACTTTGCAGGTATTGCTGATTTTGATCCTGGCAATGGGGTTATAAATCTTACCTCAGCAGGAGGCAATGATATTTTTTTGGTTAAGTATGATGCTGCAGGAAATTACACCTGGGCGAACCGTTATGGGGGTAGCGGAACTGATGGCGGTTCTGCTTTGAAAACTGATGCTACAGGAAATGTTTTTGTAACAGGAATTTTTGCAAGTACAGTTGATTTTAATCCGGGTGCTGCAGTAGCAAATTTAACTACAGCAAGCAGTGCATTGTTTTATGGAAAGTATGATGTTAATGGAAATTTATTCTGGATAAAACAATTGCCGATAAATTTTTATAGCATGGATCTCACATTGGATGTGTTTGGAAATATTTTCATTTCAGGATATTATGGCAATGGTTATGCATCACCAATTGATATGGATCCCGGTGCAGGAGTAGCTAATCTTTTAGTGCCTTCTAATTTACCACCTCCCACTTATAACATCCTTGGCAAGTATGATGCTAATGGAAATTATTTATGGGCAGGCGTTTTTGGTCATCAGTGCTACTGCAGTGTAATGGCTTATAAATCATCACTGTTTATTGATGCTGCGGGTTATTTATATTACTCGGGCATTTTTAATGGAAATGCATTCAGCGCTGCAACTGTTGACTTCGATCCAGGCGCAGGTGTAGCAAATCTTACTGCACCATCATCAGTTGACAATACTTTTTTTGCAAAGTATTTAACTACTCTAAGTCCACTGCCTGTTCAGTTAATTTCTTTCAATGGTGAAAATAAAAATGGTGTTAATCATTTGCTTTGGGCAACAGCAAGTGAAATCAATAATGATTATTTTGAAGTGGAACGTAGTAAAGATGGAATTGAATTTGAAAAAATCGGAAAGGTTGACGGGCATGGCAACAGCACGCAGATTTTAAGTTATTCGCTTGACGATAAAAATCCTTTTAACAACCTCAATTATTATTGCCTCAAACAGGTTGATTATAATGGCAATTATACTTATTCAAATGTAATTGCGGTTAAAGCAAAAGCTTCTAAAAATAATTCAATAACGTATTCAATTGAAAACGGAATCCTTACGCTACACAATTATAATTCGCAGATTGAAACAATTGAATTAATAAGCATTGAAGGAAGAATATTGAAGATTATAAAATCAACTGAAAGCGATAACAGAAGCATAGACCTGAATAGTTTTCCTAACGGCTTGTATGTACTGAGAATATATGATGGTGAAAATGTTCAATCTATTAAACTGGTAAAAAATTAGCGAGTTTAAATTCTTTAACATGAAAATCAATGGGAGTTATGAGAGTTTATAATTTTATAGATGTGAAGCATAACATCAAACAATAATAAAGCACAACGGCTGAAAAAGGGGTAATTCTTTTTCAGCCGTTGAAAGATTTGGTGATTTTTTCTACGATGATTTTTCATCATCATCTTATAATCTACTCCATCATCATTTTTCCAATCCAAAGATTTTTGTAATCCTCATCATGACCAAAATAGGTTACGCTATTTTCAACTTTGTCACGTCTGCTCGTAAAATCTCTTCTCAAATAATATTTTTCATCACCCAAAGTTTTAATAGCACCAATTGAAGAATTGCTCAAATCAATTTTGCCTACGCGCGGAAAGAAAAGTGCATAATAGCTTGGCACCCCATAGTACGCTTCCAGAAAACCTTCATATCCTTTTACTCCTTTTACTTCAAGTATTTCCCAGTAAACACTTTTGCCATCTGCAGCGAGATAGAAGTTTTGTGTCATATCAAAGATTTCACTTTTCTTATCTGTGTTTAATTTTCCGACACCATACTGAGCTTTCAGATTTCCTGTTTTGTCAAACTGGAAGCAAACCATGTCTTCATACGAATCTACTTTATTTCCTGTGCCCATGCTTATTCTGCCCATCAGTTGGCCTGCTATCAAATAATCTTCATTAGCGGTTACAAAAAAATTCTCTATAAAAAATCTTTTTCCTTTATATGGACTTGCATCTTTATCACCCGGTGCAGGTTTGAATTTACTTTTAAATTCACTTACCGGAGTTGTTGATGCAAATGCAAGTTGATTATTACTGAATTTCAACAAATGAAAATTTTCCATTTTTTCATCAAGCGATTTTCTCCATTTAATATCCTTTAAGTTATCACCTTCTTCGGTAGCTCCGGGATTGTAAATAGGTGCATACTCTTTAAAAACCTCTTCGAAAGGATCTTTTGTTTTTGATGAAGTTCCGAAAAAATAAACGTTCCCGCCATTTTCATAAGCGGCTGTTAACAACAATGCTGATGCGGGGCTTTTAAATTCAACCCTGTTTTTCAGTTTGCCTTCAATGTCAAATTGAAAATAAACATAAGCGGAAACATCAGCAGCACCTTTATTAGGAGCGAACACTGCAACTACATCATCATTCGTAAGATGATCGCAATACACCAATGAGTAGGAACCATTTAACTCCATTGGTTTCTCAGTCACTTCTAATTGGTCGTTCATGGTAAGGAAAAGAAATTTATCAGCAGCTTTCTTATCTTTTGATTCAACTTTTGCTATGGCAACTATATCCGATTTGGTTTCATCAATAGAAGAATAGGATGCATAACCATAATATACTTTGCCATCGTCATTTCTTGGCTTTACAGTTTCACGGGTAATTGTTTTCTTATAAACATAGTTTTGCTTCTCGTGATTCCATGTATTTAGCTGAACAATTTTGCTCAGTTTCATTTTCATACTGAGGACATCAAATGAAGACGTGCCGCCCACATACGCCTGGAAATACGTGCGGGTTATATCTTCTTTCTGTTCTTTTTTCTCCTGAACATCTTTGCTGTTCACAAATTTTAAATCCTTATCAAAAGTGTATTCTTCATAAAATACTTCTTCACTTTTTTTATCACCTTTAATTTTGTAGGTGACATGATTATTACCGATTTCATCTTTAGTAATATCATACATGTATCCTTTTGCCGATTTTTTTGAAAGTGGCTCAACCACTTCTTTAATATCCTGTGCTTTTGCTGTCGCAACTGCAATGAATAGGAATGCTGCACTGATGATGATTTTTTTCATACGGGTTATTTTTAATTATTTATATTATAGAACTCTTTAAATTTTAAGGTGCGCAAGCCCGTGTTGATGCTACAAACCCGCATCATCAATTTATAACTGAATCTTCAGGTCACTGAGAGGAAATGTCTAACCGAACTTTTGGGGGAATATCGTTTGTGTATGTTGTGGCTTCGTTAAAAATTATCCACAACATTTGTGTTAAAGCAACAAAGTTAACATTAGTTGCGACAATAAATCAGATCATAAATGATTTCATGCTAACCTGCCTCTGGCGGAATAATTGTAATTTAGTACATTGAATTTGTGCAAAACAGGTTATTATTTAACTTAGAGCAACTGGTGCAGGTGTTAAAAATAATTGTAGTTTTGACACCGCGCTTATTTGAAACCGTTATTAGATTCGCTGCATGAAAACCACTTTACCCTTTTTTTTGATTTTATTTATTTTATCAAGCTGCAGTATTGAGAAAAGGCACTACCGCAAAGGGTATTTTGTAGACCGCGCTGCTAAAAAAACAATGCGGGTTAAAACTTATCCTATCCTGATGCTTACTCCACGTGAGCCTGTACTTACAGCTTCTGTGGAGGCTGCACGTGCAACTCTTAATAATGATAAACGCATTACCAATTACCGGGTTTATAAAAGGAACAGGAATCACCTGTTTAAATTTAAATTACGTCTCCACATTTCAATGCCTAAAATTTTGCATAAGCACAAGAGGTATTATTACAAACACAAAAAACGTCTGCACATAAAATTCCCTACACTTTTTACCAAGTATGGCCGAACAATTTCAGTTCATCATTGGCGCAGAAAGTAATATGCCTGCTCCCCTACTCCATTTTTAATTATACTAAAAACAGGATAAATTAGTACACCTTTAACCTTATCCCGATGGCTATCGGGGAGAACCCAAACCTGTAGAAAATCAATAGTAAACTCAAGACCTTATTACCTTATTTTCTCAGAAAAATAAGGTAATAAGGTTGTTATTGAGCGCAATATATTTCTACTTAGGTTTTTTATTCACACCAGAATTTTCAGAACAACTAATAGTTTTTTTTTATCCCATTTGCGGTATAATTCAAATTTTTTTACACAAATTTTCATTTCCTGTTTGAGCAATTTAAAGAAAGAAATTGCAGGATCACCATCCTGTTAAAAGCATGCTGTTTTAAGAATTAAATTAGATTTGTTTCGAAAATTTTAAACTATGAAAACAACCACGCTTATTGGTGGCATGAGATGGGCTTCAACTATTGACTACTATCTTAACATCAATAAAATGGTGAATGAAAGTACAGGTGGCAGCGATGCTGCGTGCTGTATAATTTTGCTCATTAAATTTTGGCGACATCATGAGAAATAATGTTTCCAATAATATTGAAGTTGCCATGCAATTACTTATCAATGCTGCACAAAATTTGGAAAAATCAGGAGCTGACTATATTATTATTTGTGCCAACACCATGCACATGTACGCTGAAAGGATACTTTTCTGTTTGTGATACTACCTTTATTCATTCACAGGCAGCGGTTGATTTTGCATTGCAATCATAGCATAATCTCAGAATGAAGAAGCCGTTCTGTTTGCGGCAGAACGGCTTCCTTATTAAACTTTAAATAATGGGATCGTTACTCTTTCGTAAATTTAACCACACGCTTACCTTGCAAGTCGCTTACGTTTAAGAAATAAACACCGGCAGTAAGTTGTTTAACAGGAAGCTTCAAACTATTAGTTCCTGCTAAAGCATTAAACTGTTTTTCAATAAGTGTTCTTCCTGTAATATCAGTAACAGATACTTTTGTATTGCTGACAGCACTATTCATAAAGTCAACCTGTACAATGTCCCTGGCAGGGGAAGGATAAACAGCAATACTTGTTTGCTTACCCGGCAGGTTTTCATTAATACCAACATTACAAAAAGGATCACCCTGGGCACGTACATTCACTGCAAGCGAGGTGCCGGTAGTTGTACAGGTACTGTCGAGTGTAAGTTCATTGAGGAAAACAGGCGAAGATGCAGTGCTTGTTGCATTACCGAATACAACCGGAGTCCAGTAATAAGTATTGCCACCTGTAATGAAAACAGCAGTTCCGTCATAAATAAATGTGCGTGTTGAAGTTGCCGGTGCAGGGCTTGTAAAGCTATAGGTAGCTAAAACAGAAGGATCGTTTAATGGATCATTTGAACCTGTGATATCAGCAGATGAAATGGCCCATCCTATGCCGAAATAGTCACCGGTGTTAGGAGTAACAGCACCGGCAGATGATACAGTTAATGTATCGCCAAAACAAAGATCAATTGCACTTTGCGTTTCTGTACCGGCATTTACTGTAGGATTTCCGCAGGCAACAGTGGCTAATTGTGATACCAATATGCAAAATTCGCCATTTGATAAAACTCCGTTAAAGTTGAATCCATCTACCAACAAATAATAAACTGTTCCGGGTATGGTTGAAATTACAAATCCTGCAGGATAAGTGGTGGTAGTTGCATTGGGACCGTCTTCATTACATTTAACCGGTACAAGGCTGCCGCAAACTCCGGTGTATAATGCAAATTGCGTATCACCGTCATCAATATAATCAGTTACACCTGCACAGGTTCCTGTTTCAATAAAATAATTGTTTCCATCACCTGTAAAAGTAAACCAAAGTGTATTATCTAATGTAGGATTAGTGCCCGTGCCGTCAGGTTCGCCAAAACATTCAAATCCTGTTGCAGGATCATCGCCATTGGCAGTTGCATTGTTATCATTGTAAGGTCCCGAAGTCATTACAGTACCTATAGGTCCGCCAAATGATGAATTAATATCAACAGCACCGGCACAAGTATCATTGCTTATAACCGGAGGTGGCGAAGTATTATTAAAATTCATACGAATGACATACGTTTTTGCGAAAGCAGCCCCAAAATCTTCATTGTGTGACCAGGTTCCGTTTGGATTAGTTGGCCAATTTACCCATGTTCTTCCTGCTGTAAAAATTTCATTTGTTAATCCTACTGCAACTGTACTGTCAAATTCAATAGCAGTTACTGCATAATCGCCCGGAGCGAGTGCAAAATTTCCACCGCTGATAGGTATCGTATAAAATCTTGCTGAGTCGTCAGGATAAATGAGCGTATCAGTACTTGCAATCAAGTTGTTGGGAACGCCTGCGGCAATATCCCATAAAGAAACAGCAAATGGTGTTCCGGTATATCCCTGGGTATAATAAACAGAAATTGAACTCAAAGTGGTTGCTGAATCAATGTGAAACTCCTGCCCGAGATAACCACCATTGCCTGCCCCAATGCCAAGCGAGCCGGTAACTAAAGAATTATCACGTGCATATACACTATCAGTTATCGAAACAGTTATTGTATTAAGACTATTGTTTGTTGAGTCACCATCAGTTTCGGTAATTGTTGCAACATAATTGATATAGTAATCATCAGCAACAGCGGGTGTCCATGAACCTATATTTACAATTGCACTTGTACCTGCTGCCAATAAGGGCACTGCTGTACCTGAAGCCGAGTAAACTATTACACCACTACCATCATATACGTCAGCAGTTAAATTAGCGTTCGTTACATCCAGCAATCCATTATTCATAATTTCACCGCCAAGATCAAAAGCTGTTGCCTGTAGCAACGGAACCTGCGTATATTGTCCCACGGGATTTACCTGGTTGATCTTTGCATCATAATTAATGACGGTATTAACCACAATATCATCAATTAAGAGCAGGAATTTATCGTTAGAATTATTTCTGAATGCTATATAAACTGTTTGACCACTATAACCCGCAGCTTGCAGATCAACACTTCGAGGTGTCCATGCACTATTTTCTGCCCCAATAGTAAATAAGGCTGGGTTTGCAAGACAGCCTGCCATGTCAGGGGTAGTAGTAGAAATGCGAACTTCATAGCCATCAGGAAAATTAGGATCATAAGCAACTGCATTCCAATTTAAAACGTTATTGGAAGTAAGCACTATTGCAGGTGAAATCATCCAATCATCCGATTGACCGGCAGGTACGTACCAGGATGTGCTGAACGCGCAACTATCGGCTACGTCAAATACGAAGTCCTCTCTGCGGGTCCACGCATCATTAACGTAAACAACATTAGTGTCTGGAGTTAAGCCATCATTATTAACCAATGTCCATCCGGAAGGAAATGCATAGGTACCGGGACCACCTCCTGTGGGGCCGCCAACGTTGTCAAAATTTTCCGAAAAAATTACTTGTGCATTTGAAACAGTGAAGCTTAGTGCAAGGGCAAATGCAACCATCATGAATTTTGTGTAGTTCTTTTTCATACTTTTTGGATTTAAAATTTTAATGAGAGATTTATAATTAGTGGCTATTTAATACATTAAAAGTATTATTTATTGTAATAATGCAGATTAGCTTAAATGATGCCGAAATTCAATTTGTCATAAATCATGCGCATAAATTCTTATAAACTAATCTTTTACACTGTCATTCATAGATTGCTGGCCATTGCAAGATTTGATTTTTAAAACTTTACCCTTGGTATAAAAGTTTAAGATTTGTTTCGGATAATCATAGATAAACTGAATGAACCCAACATAAGCAAGCATGAATACTAATTAAGAAAAGCCACGAATTTTTTTTGGGGAATTTCTTGCCCCTATTGCATAGCCCATGAGAAAATAAAACCACAAAGAATTGAGAAAAATCTATTCTTCACACATAAGAAACGAAGTGCCGCCACAAAGAAAAAAAATCTCTTTTCCGGTAATATAATGGCACAATTCTTCTGCTCTTGAAGTGTATAATGACAGTTGAAAAATTAAAAATAGTTCGTTTCGCACCCCGGGGCCCAGATAGTTTTTTTGAGTATGTAATAAAACAAGTTGATTCTTATTTTGAAGCGAATCACCTTTCGCCTTACGCAAATGCTGAAATGTGGGTGAAAACCACCGTTATGCTCCTCTTATATTTTGTGCCTTATATTTTGATCGTTACCGGTATAGGGGCGTTCAACACGTGGCTGTTTTATGGTTTTTGGCTGGTGATGGGTATAGGCATGGTAGGAATAGGAACTTCGGTAATGCATGATGCTAATCATGGCGCTTACTCTGCTAACAAAAAGGTAAATAATTTTATAAGCCGCATTCTCGATATTATAGGAGGTTATACAGTTACCTGGAGGATACAGCATAATGTTTTGCATCATACCTATACCAACATAGCCGGCCTGGATGAAGATATCAGCAGCATAAAATTACTGCGTTTCTCACCGCGACAGCCACGGCATTGGTACCACCGCTATCAATATATATACGCATGGTTTTTTTATATGATAATGACTTTGTTTTGGATGACGGCCAAAGATTTCTTGCAGGCAGTGCGTTATAAGCATCATGATTTACTGATCAAACAAAAAGTTTCGCTCCGTATAGCCGTATTACGTATCTCACTATACAAATTATTTTACTATAGTTATATAATCTTGCTGCCCGTTTTATTCTCAGGTATGCCGTGGTATCATGTAGTATTCGGATTTCTCCTGATGCATTGCGTTGCCGGGCTTTCACTTTCCTGCATCTTTCAGCCTGCACATGTTGTAGAATCTTCGGAGTTTGCTCTGCCGTTATCCACAGATGGAAAAAGTCAGATGGAAAACTCATGGGCAATACATGAAGTAGTAAATACAACAGACTTCGCTCCCGATAACAGAATGCTTAGTTGGTTTATTGGCGGACTTAATTTCCAGATAGAGCATCACCTCTTTACCGGTATTTGCCATGTTCATTACCCAAAGCTTGCTCCCATTGTAAAGGCTGCCTGCAATTCTTATAATATGCCATACCATGAGGAACCTACTTTTTTAAAGGCAATTGCAGGTCACGTAAAAATGTTAAAAAAACTCGGTAGAGAATAGGTCTGAATAAATTGGAATATTGGATATTTTGAACTTCCCTAATTCTATTGATATTGGTTAATAATTTGTTCTAATTGATTGGCAGATACTACACCCGATTGTCTCCATTTTATTTGTCCGTTCTTAAAAATCATAAGTGTTGGTACTCCCTGAATTTTATAGGAATCAGCTACAGCCGGATTTTTATCCACATCAATTTTTATTATAGTGGCTTTGTTACCAAGATTGCTTTTAAGTTCTTCTAAAATGGGTTTCATCATTTTGCACGGACCGCACCACTCGGCAAAGAAATCAACCAACAGGGGCTTATCTGAATTGATGAGTTCAGCAAATGTTTTTGATTTTTCTTTTGTTTCCATTTTTATTTCTGTTTTATTTCTTCAAACTCTATATCCTGAATTTCAGATTTGTTTTTCTCTATAGGTTCATAATTGCAGTTTCTTCCGAAGCATCCGCCTGCAGCACAACCGAAAGCAAACAATCCCATTGCTGCAAAGTATGCGCCAACCGCCACACTCATCCATTGTTTTTCCATAACAGATTGCACCATTAAGTAGATTCCCATGAGAAGAAACAATGCCCGCTGAAAATTCCATCCGGTTAATATTCTTTGTTTCATTTTTACCTGATTTTATTTTGCAAACTCATCCATCCGCCACCATTATGCACCTCATCAAATCCATTTGATTTCAAAAGGCCTTTTGCCGAAGCACTGCGCATTCCTGATGCACAACAAGTGATTATGGGTTTGTCTTTTTTGAGTTTAGATAAATGGTTTTGCAAATTGTTCAAAGGAATATTTACTGAACCTTTGATGTGCCCGCCCTGGTATTCACCTTTTGACCTAACATCAATTACTGTTGCGCCATTTCTAAAAAGTTCCTTCAAATCTGCTTTTGGCCCTAAGCCTAATACGTTTTTAAGTAGCTGTATCATGTTATTTGTTTTATACTGTTTGATAATCATAATTCACATCGAACCAACTGCCACCATTTTCGCAATCAATACCATTGTCCTTTAGAAACGCTGTTGCCTGGCCGCTACGGTTGCCGCTTGCGCAACATAAAATTATCGGTTGCTGCAATGATTTGATTTCATCCAATCGTTGTTGCACTTCCTGCAAAGGAATATTGATACTGCCTGCCACATTTCCTCCCATAAACTCGCCACGGGTTCTTACATCTAAAACTGTTTTTTTGTTATTGCTCATTGTTATCGTTATTAATTTTTATTGATTTTTTTTCTTTTTGAAATGTGTTGAATAATAATCCTCCCATCACTGCACCATACAATGTGCTGTTAAGAGGTTTGGATGTTATGAGACAGGTGCCGCTTGCACATCCCACCAAATAATAGTAGAGATAACCGCCCAATGCACCTGCAATAATTCCTATGATGGTGAGCTTGTATTTGTGAATGAAACTCATTTTTGAAATGTTTTTACATCTTCACTTAAATCATAAACCTGCGAAGTGCCATTAAGTTTTGATTTGATAATGCTGCTTCCGGCTGCACTGCGATACCCGCCTGCACAATGAACTACAATAGGCTTATTAACCGGAATTTCATTGGTGCGCTCTCTCAACTCATGCAAAGGAATGTGTATTGCGTTTGCGAATATCTTTGAGGATTTTACTTCCGAATGATTGCGTATATCAAGGATGGTAAATGCGTCTTCGTTATTTCGCAATTGCTTGCTGTCAAATGTTTTCATTTCAGTATTTCCAAAATCAGCTACAAACGCTAAAGCAATCTGTTTTTCGTAACCGATTTTTGCAGTGCGTTCAATAAGTTCATTCAGCACTGTTTCGTTTTCGGCAATTAAATAAAACTGCTCACCTGGATTTACTATACTTCCCAACCAGGTTTCAAACTTAGTGTCATTCATCAGGTTAACAGCATTTTTCAGATGTGCCTTTTTGAATTGCCGTTGTGGACGACTGTCAATGAATACAATTTCAGGATTCAAAGAATTTGCACACCCTTCACATGTAATTGGTTCTCGTTTTTCAACATTAGAAATACTCTTGTTATAATTTTCAGCTCCTTTTTTATTTATGCCAACATCAAAGGGAAAATATTTTGGAATAAAAGGTTGATCAGCGAGTAACTCTTTTACAAAATCTTCTTCACTACTATTTTGCAAACTCCAGTTACTTATTTTCTCTTCACCAATTGTGCTTATGTTTTGTTTACTCAAACCTTTGCCGCATAAACTGCCTGCACCATGTGCAGGATATACCAACACATCATCAGGCAAGGTCATTAATTTATTACGCAGCGAATGATACATCTGCTTCGCCAACTCCGCTCTTGCTGCTGTAATGGCTCCTGCATGCTCTCTCAAATCAGGTCGGCCACAATCACCAATAAACAAAGTATCACCGGTAAAAACAGCTTGCTGTTTCCCTGTTTCATCTATAGCAACAATGCTGATGCTGTCGGGTGAATGCCCCGGAGTATTTAATGCTTTTAAGGTGATGCTGCCTAAAACGACAGCCTCATCTTCATCAAAAGTTTGATGCGGATATTCAGCACCTAACAGTTTGCTTACATAAATTGTTGCCCCTGTTGTATTGTATATTTCAAGATGACTGCTTACAAAATCAGCATGAGGATGTGTTTCAATTACCGCAGTTATTTTTGCATGGTGCTGTTTTGCAAAATCATAATACGGTTGCGGATTTCTTGCAGGGTCAACCAATGCAACCTCTCCATTACTCACAATTGCATACGAATAGTGCGCTAAATTTTTATCTTCAAATTGTTTAATTTCCATAACTAAATTTTTTGTTTGATTATTTGATGATGCAAAAGTACATTGGTAAAAAATGCTGCACAGCTACTTTTGTTACACAGCCTGATTTATTTTACAGCAGTGAATTGTATCAATGAAGCTATACCTTTATGAAAAGGACCTTCATCCAGGTTCATTTCTATTTCTTCGCTCGAAATATTTTTCATTCCTACAAAATCACTACGTAGTTGCTCTTTTGAAAAAAGCATATTCAAATCTTTAGGCCCACCAGATGGTTTCCCCAATTGTTTTTTTGAAAAGCCAATTACAATCAGCAAACCACCAGGCTTTAAAAAGTTAATTAGTCTTCTGAAATCAGATCGCCTGGTTTGAGAAAGAAGATGACTAAACACCAACGCAATGCAGTCAAAGAAATTTTCACGTGCTGAATAATTTTCAAAACTGTTCAGTTCATAATCAATCTTTACATTTTTTTCTGATGCAAGTTTTTCCGCTTTTTGCTTACCTGCACTGCTAATGTCAAATGCATATACCTGCCAGCCTTTAGTTGCTGCATAAACAGCATTCCTCCCCTCGCCTTCAGCCGCAAAAAGGATTTTGCCTGCAGGCACTTTATCTAAAATATTTTTCAGCAAAGCATTTGGTTCTTGTCCGTAAGCAAAATCCTCTGCTGCAAATCTTTCGTTCCAGAATTCTTTCGTCATTACTTAATAAATAATATTTTATCACCAACTATGACAAGCAATGTCACAAACATTTTTTCAAACTCTTCTGAAATCAAAGTTATTATGAATACGCTTAGTTGGCGTTTATTGTCGTTGTTTTTTTCGCTGTTGAAATACCGAAAAGCAAATACAAGGGACAAAGACTTATAAAACTTGTCAGGATTAATATCCCGGCAAGAATCATAAGAATAATAGCAGCAGTGCCGCTAACCTGGTTTGTAAAATAAAGAGCTGCAATTACAACAGCTATCAGTATCCTTAAAATTCTGTCAATGGAACCAATGTTCTTTTTCATTTGTTTTAATTTTTTTGAGTGAATGAATTATTCTACTGCAAAAGTCAAACAATGAAATTTGCTGCACAGCTACTTTTGTTACACAAGCGTGATTTTATTTCGGCCAAGTATTACGAGGCCTTCGTCTTCCATTTGTTTAAGCAGTCGCGACACTACTACACGGGCTGTTCCTAAATCGTTTGCCAACTGTTCATGAGTTACATAAAGTGTGTGGCTTTTAGTGTGTTCGCTTTTTAGCTTGATAAGATTGAGCAGCCGTTCATCCACTTTTTTAAATGCAACTGCATTCACTACCTCCAATAATTCTTCAAAGCGTTTGTGATACAAACGGAAAATATAATCCAACCATTCAGGATATTCCTTAATCAGCAAGGCCACTTTGTCAACAGGAATAAAAAGCACTTCTGTTGTTTCTTCAGCAATGGCTTTCACCTTGCTTGTTTCGTGGTGCATGCCGCCCAGGAAAGACATGATGCAACTTTCACCTGCTTTGATATAATAAAGTAAAATTTCCCTGCCGTCCTCATCTGTTCGCATTACCCTCAGGCTTCCGCTTATTATAATTGGTATAGCTTTAATGTTAGCATCTTCATTCAATATAATATCTCCTTCATTAAAAGTTTTGGCAATGCCATAAGCAGAAAGCTTTTCTCTTATCTCAGGAGAAGATTTAAATTCACTGATGTTGTTTAATAATTCCATATTGTGAAGTAAACCGGTTTTTTTAATGCCTTCAAATTTCTTTCCTCCTGATTTTATACAATTCAATCCATATCACCGATATAAATGCTGTTGCGAAGCAAATGAGAATATTTTTAATTGAAATAGTCTGAAAACCGAACACTGCCTGCAGCGGTGCATAATAAATTGCCAAAGCAAGAAAGGCCAGTGTTGCAAAAATGACCAAGGGAACTAATTTATTTTTATAAAGGATGGTTTTATAAACAGGGTAAATTTTTGATCGCCCGGTGAGTGTTAATAGAATATTGGAAAAAATTAATGCAGTAAATACCATTGTGCGCGCACTGCTTTCGTTTAATGAAGTATGAATGGCAAAAAATAAAACAAACATCATTCCGCAGGCAATCGCAATCCCCTGCAAAGCACTCATAGATAGCTCGCGCCAGTTAAAAAAATCAATACTGAGTTTACGTGGTTTTTCTTTAATCAGATTTTTTTCCATCGGTTCATTTTCATACACAATGCTGCAAGTTGGTCCCATAACTATCTCAAGAAAAATAACATGAACAGGAGTAAAAATATTTGGAAACTTCCATCCTAAAATCAAAGGAAAGGTTACGATTGAAATTAAAGGAATGTGAATTGAAATTATATATTGAATTGCTTTTTTAAGATTGGAATAAATCTTTCGTCCTAATTCAACTGCTGTCACCATTCCTGAAAGATCATCATTTACAAGTACGAGTGATGCTGCCTGTCTTGCAACTTCACTTCCCCTGTTTCCCATTGCAATACCGATATGTGCTGCTTTAAGCGCGGTTCCGTCATTCACTCCGTCACCTGTCATCGCAACCACTTCGCCACTTTTTTTAAGTGCATTAATAATCCGCAATTTCATTTCAGGCATGATACGCGCAAAAATGTTGGTATGCGAAACGCAATCTGCCAACTGCTCATCGTTCATATCAGTTAGTTGTTGCCCGGTTATAAACTCTTCCGGGTTTTTCAACTGAATTTGTTTGGCGATGCTTACAGCAGTTTCAGGAAAATCGCCTGTAATCATTTTTACTTCAATGCCTGCATCATAAAAACTTTTTATAATGGACACAATATTTTTTTTTGGCGGATCACTCAATGCAACTAATCCTAAAAATTTCCATTGAAAAGAAGTTTGCTCAGCAGGCAATTCCTCACCATTAAAATCTGATGTGGCTACTGCAAGCACCCTGTTACCTTTAGTTGCTAATGATTTTAGTTGCAGAATAATTTCCTGCTTCTCTTGCTCATTTAAATCTGATTTACCTATGATTCCTTCGGGAGCGCCTTTGCAGGTGATAATGCGCTCACCTTTTTCATTCTTATAAATGTGCGTCATAAAAGGATGAGTGCCCGAAAGCGGGTACTCTTTAATCATCGTATAATTTTCTCTTGCAATACCGGCATTATCAAAAGCATTATGGATTGCTTTCTCCATCGGATCAAACGGAAGCGATTCGCTTGCAAGCATGGCAATTAAAAGTAAATGTTGTGTGCTTGCTTCTTTAAATCCTTCGCTGCTTGTTACGATTTTTTTTGATTCGAAATCATACACTTCTGCCACTTCCATTTTATTTTCTGTAATCGTTCCGGTTTTGTCAACACAGATTACAGTAGCTGCTCCGAGGGCTTCAACGGTTTGCGGTTGCTTCACCAGAACATGATTGCGAATCATGCGATATGCGCCTAAAGCCATGAAGGTGGAAAGCGCCACAGGAATTTCTTCGGGCAGCACTGCCATAGCAAGTGTTAGCCCGTGCATGAGTCCATGAATCACACTGCCTGATTCAAAATAATTATAAACCCAAACAAATACAAAAGCAATAAATCCGAAAAGCGCCATGCGTTTTACAAACACATTAATCTGTTTTTGCAATGGAGTTTTTTCTTTCACAATTGATTCCATCACAATTCCAAGTTTGCCAATCCGCGTATTATTACCAACACTAATCACCCGTGTATGCGCAAGTCCTGATGTAACAGTGGTACCTGAGAAAAGCTGGTTGTTCTCTTTATCTTTTGAAACAGCAAACGATTCACCTGTGAGTATGGATTCATTAACAGCAAGATCATTAGCATCAAGTATAACTGCATCGGCTGCCACCTGCTGCCCTTCTGAAACAATCATCACATCGTCAACAACTAATTCTTCAGACGGGATTGAAATTTTATTTCCATCCCTGATTACACTTGTAAGCGGTTGTGAAAGTTTTTTCAGCGCCTTAACAGCATGTTCGCTCTTGATTTGCTGGTATATTGAAATGCCTGTAACAACAATAATAGCAAGCGCCATGATGATGCCTTCCTGCACCTCGCCCGTAACAAAGTAAATACTGCATGCCACTACAAGCAGTATCATCATGGGTTCTATGAGCACTTCAAAAAAAATTGACCAACGCTTGCGTCCATATTCGTTCAGAATATTTTCGCCATTCTTTTTGCGACTGGCAACTACTTCATCTGTGCTTAAACCTTTATAGGAACCTGGGGGCATAAAAAATCGGAAAAAAAATTAAGGGTAATGTTACTGTTTAAAGATGAGTAAGCTTAAAAAACTATTGTTGAAAATAATCAAACTACTCCCTGGTCAATTTGATGAATTAAACTCACATGAGGATAAATTGAATTTCAGATAATATCATCCTTTTTACGATCAGAATCTTCTTCTTCAAAAGGCGAAGGATCAAGATTATCTCCTGCATAATCTTCGCGGTCATTAAACGGATAATCAGGAACAGCAAGATCGTTTACCGGGCTTACGCTATCAGCATAATTTTGCTCTTCAATTTCCTTTTCGTGTGCAGGCGTATGGATTTTTTCTTTCGGATTCTTTTTAATGGATTTTTTCATAGCAATAAATTTTTCTGCAAATTTCAAATTACCGTAGCGAAATCAAAATGATAATTATCATCTTAAAATATGATAGCAAATATGCTTAGCCAATTCTTGCGCGCGATTGTATCGCGTGTAATTTATACATGAAATGGGATAAATTGTTGAATTTTCTTTGCTGTCAAAAAACCCAATTCTTGCGCGCGATTGTATCGCGTGTAATTTATGCATGAAATGGGATAAATTGTTGAATTTTCTTTGCTGTCAAAAAACTCTATTATTATTAAAAGCGAGATAACCTTAGTGAAAAAACAAACGATCCTGATTAATCGGGACTACCTTATTTTAGTGGGAAAATAAGGTAATAAGGTTTTTGATAGATGACATTCATTTCTACTAAGGTTAAAAAACTAAGGTCAAATAAATAAGGTAGTAGAAGTACAGCAATTTATACCGTTGGCAGTATAAGCAAGAAATAATTAATTGAAATTTTAAAACTGTTTTTTTGATTGAATAAACAGTAAGTAATAAGGTTTTTGATAGATGACATTCATTTCTACTAAGGTAAAAAAACTAAGGTCAAATAAATAAGGTAGTAGAAGTACAGCAATTTATACCGTTGGCAGTATAAGCAAGAAATAATTAATTGAAATTTTAAAACTGTTTTTTTGATTGAATAAACAGTAAGTAATAAGGTTTTTGATAGATGACATTCATTTCTACTAAGGTAAAAAAACTAAGGTCAAATAAATAAGGTAGTAGAAGTACAGCAATTTATACCGTTGGCAGTATAAGCAAGAAATAATTAAATGTAATTTTAAACCTGTTTCCGAGTGAATAAACAGTAAGTATGGTTTCAGGTAAAAGCTTTAAAAAGTCTTTGAATATCTTACTGAAGACGAATTAAGAGTGATAAGAAAATACTACGCTAAACTTTCAGAATTAACCAAAAAGGATTTAAATACCCATCAAACACATTCGTTAGATGAAGCTGAAAAACAAAAAATTATTTATTGAAAGAAAAGTTTTGTAAATCCATTTTTTTGATTTTTAATTTTTTTGATTTTTATTGGTCGCGTAGAGACGTAATACATTACGTCTCTACTGATCAGAATATAAATTGGGAATATTAAGGCTGAATTTTGTTCCGATTCCCTCTTTTGATTGAATTTGTATATCGCCATGAAGTTTTTCAATAGTTTCTTTTACGATATACAATCCTAAACCTGAACCATTTGAATTTTCTGATACGCGATAGAACATTTCAAAAACTTTTTCCTGGAATTTTTCCTCTATGCCGATGCCGTTATCTTCAATTTCAATTTTTGTATTCTTACCATCGGCAATTACATTAATTTTTACAAAAGGCTTTACGGCAGCAGGATTGTGATACCTGATGGAATTGGAAATAAGATTATTTAATACAACACTTATTCTTCTTTTATCAGAATAAAACATTCCCTCTTCTTTAATATTTGTTTCAATGTTTACCGTACGGTCTTCAACACTTATAAACTTGAGATCGTCAGTTATTTCTCCCACTAATTTTTTGAAATCAATTATTTCGTTTACTACTTCGCCTCGTGCGTTGCGCGAATAGTTAAGTATCTCACCTATGAACGTGTCGAGCCTGTTAATGCTGCCGTTAAGCATTTTCATGTGTTCACCGGTAAGCTCTTCTGTTGTTTCCATTGCAGTTATATCAACTATGCCCAGCATAGAAAGCAACGGTGCACGCAAATCGTGAGATACGCTGTAAACAAATTTAT
Organism: Bacteroidia bacterium; assembly: GCA_039931675.1. GTDB lineage: Bacteria > Bacteroidota > Bacteroidia > AKYH767-A > OLB10 > JAEUTH01. Next base: position 33,220 of record JBDTRM010000092.1, read on the forward strand.
CAAGCTCCATGTTGGTCTTGGTAAGTTCTGCATTACGATTTTTCAACACTTCATCATCTTCTCTTCGTTGCGTTATATCCCTGAAATTGACAACTATGGCATTAGTACCTTCGAGGTGAAGCAAGTTGGTAACAGTTCCTTCAACCCAAATATAACTTCCATCTTTTTTCTTAAACCTGAGCTGAGGGCTTTGCATAGGAATTGATGGGTTTTGAATTACTTCCGCAAGAAGTGCCTGCCTTAGCAGAAGGTCTTCCTGATGCATAAGGTCCACTGCGTTCATGGATAACCATTCTTCATAAGTGTAACCAAATTTCTTTACTACCGAGGGGCTTACATAAATATATCTGCCTTTATCATCCATTAGGTTAATCATATCAGCGCTGTTTTCTATCAGTGAACGGAAGCGAATTTCGCTTTCCTTCAATGCTGCTTCTGCCTTCACACGTTCAGTAGCATCACGCAGAATACCTTCATGATAAAGAATAACGCCATTTTCATCGGTAACATATTGACCGCTATCTTCAACCCATATTTCCGAACCGTCCTTTTTCTTTAAGCGATACACATCCATTCCTTCTGTGCTAACCTCTTGTACCACGCTATCCCTTTCTGATGCTTCAAAATATAATTCAGTTTTTATATCAATGGCGAAAAGCTCCTCTTTGCTATCATATCCAAGCATTCTCACAAGAGCGGGGTTAGCATCTATGAACTTTCCCTCATGAGAACTTTTATAAACACCGTCAACCATTTTTTCAAATAGGATACGGTATTTTTTCTCGCTTTCAGCTATTGCTTCTTCGGCTTTTTTTCTTGCGGTAATGTCCTGCACTATTCCGTAGGTTTTAACTACTTCGCCCTGGTCGTTTAAAACTACTTTACCTTCTGCATGAATTACTTTTTGAATTCCTTTTTGAGTAATTATCCTGCATTCATAAGAAATCGGCTGATGATCATGCAGGTATTTTCTGCTGCATTCATGAGCGTGTTCCAAATCATCTGGATGAATTGCGTCCACATAAGTTTGGTAAGTGTAGTTAGTATCAGCCGGATCAACATCCAATATCCTCAGCATTTCATCTGAGAATATAGTTGTGTTGGTTATCATATCCAACTCCCAGCCACCTAACTGGGCTATATGCTGCGCTTCGTTCAACCTCTCATCACCCGATTTAATATTATCACGCATGGTGATCAGCGCTTTGCCGAGTGTATCTTCTTCGCTCAAAGGATGGAAAGGAATTTTGTAATTTCGGTTTCCTACCTCGTGTGCAAATGTTGCCGTTGCTTCCAGTTTTTCTGAAAGATTATTGACTGAGTAAATCATTTCTCCAATCTCATCATTGATTGTTTCGCGTTCTACTTTTTTGATAATTCCTTTGCCAAGATCATTTACAATATCCCTGATTTTATTAATTGGATTGATAATTATTTTCGACAGGTAAACTGAAAAGTTGATTCCAAGAAAAATAATTCCTATACATAATGAGGTTATCAGTATTCGCAGGTATGCGGCTGAACTATTGAATTTTTCTTCCTGCTCTGCTCTTATTTCCTGTTCCTGTATCAAAATTTTATTAAGCGAATTCATTAAAACATTGGTTCGCGGAATCACCGAGTTTTCTAATTGTTCTTCGGCACCAAACCTTTTAATAAGGTCATCATAATCACCAAAGTCATGCAATGAGCGTATTATATACTTTTCATCATGAAGCACTTGCTCAAAACCAAGAAACATATCTTCCAAACTATTCGTCATGCTTTTCTCATACCACTTAGCAGACAATGCACTTAATCTTTTTCTGAGGGCAGGATAATCAACAGAATGAATCTTTAACAATGCTTTTTTATCATCATCACTCGCTCGTATAAACACCCAGTTGGTTGAATTCATTTGTGATTGATGCAGCATAATTTTGAAATCATTTAATGCCTGCAATGAGGGATCAACTACTTCAGAAATATGCTTTGATTGCTGCTTACTATAGCTTAACATAGCAATGGTGATAATGCCATTGATAACGAATATTGCTACAAACAGTGAGAAACTCAGGTAAATTCTCTTTTTAATTGTTATTTCCATAAGTAAATTTCTTTTGTCACGATTAAATAATTTTATTAGAAAGTGTTCAGGGTTTTTAAATTAAAATTCATAATTAATACCACCCAGAATCATTAAGGGGGTGGCATCTGTTTTGAAAAACTCTCTTGATTTATCATTGAGTATATTTTTCACGCTACTGAAGAGGTAAAAGCCCTTTGCCGGCTCATAAGATACTTTGGCATTCATTATCAACTTTGAAGGAATATGATCAATGCCTCTTACCCCATCATTGAATAATATATTAGACAAGTGGTAATACGTTTGCGATGAATAATAATAAGCTGATATGTTCACATTGAATTTAGAAGTGACAGCATAATTGAGCGCTCCTCCTCCGAAAACAGTGGGAGTGCTGTTAAGCTTCGCTTCCTCACCCATTGCTGAATAAATATTATATTGTTCTGCACCGGGTGTGCCGGCATCAGGTGTATTTATAAACGGAGCATAATTTTTTGAAAAGGTATGCTGTAATGTAACAAAAGGTTTTACCTGTAATTTCTTTGTATTCCAGCTTAGTGAAAGCGTAACACCCTGCTGATGAAGTGTAAGCGGAAGGTCCGTTGACTTAATCGGTATTACTGTTACTGTATCTGTACCACTAAGCATAATGTAAGGGCTGCTGCTTACGGGTGTATTATAATTTTGTGCCTGGATGTCAAATAACTCCACATCAATGTTAAGCCTGCGTGTAATGCTTCCGCGATAACCAATTTCAAACATATCGGCTGTAAGCAACTTAGGATTTTTATTTCCTTCGAGCGCAATTCTTGTATATGTTTTATAACCGGTTTGATAATAGGCAATTGTTTTGGTAACGTAAGCATCGAATATATTTGATGACTTGGGTGCGCGCGAATAAACTGCTCTTATAAGATTTCTTTTATTTAGCTTATACGTAGCCGCAAATTCATAAGAAATATAGTTGGTGTCAGGATAATTAAATTTATTCAACGCAACTCCTGCAACCAATCTTAGCTTATTGTTCAGCATTTTATATTCACTATGCAGCGATGCACTTTGAGAAGTTATTACACCGCGTGCATTTAGCAATCCCGATTGGGTAATGGAATCGGAATATTTGCGGTCGTCATATACAGCATTGTTATAACTCAATCCCGGTGTTATGGAAAGATTGTCTTTAGTGAATTTATATTCCATGCTGCCGCCAATGATATTGAAATCATATTTTCTGCCGGGGTCAAGGTCAGTAGCCTGCGTGCCGCCATTGTCTGAAAGTTGAATTGACAGCCCTTTTATATTAGCTTTGAAATCAACATACTTACTGTCTGACAATGTATTTGATAGAGGCGTTATTTCATTTTCGGTAGAAACTCTTTGTGCTATTGAATGTTGTGCACCTGCACTTACACTGTACTTTATTTTATCCGAAGGTTCATAATTCAAAAAAAGATTGCCAGCATATTTATCCATTGCCTGTTGAGGGTTGGGATAACGTATGTCTGCATTTCTAATGGTATCACCCGTAAAATTTATAAAGTAATCAGGGTGATCTAACCATATATTCCTGTCAAATTCAAAATAAGAAGTCTGTGTGCGGTCACGGCCCTGGTAATTACCCGATGCAATCATGCTCCATTTTTTATTAAACCTATAGCCTGCAGAGACATTGGCAATAGATGTCTGATAACTTCCCTGTTGCGTGTTCGCTACTAAGTAAAGCCCATCTTTCTTCGCCTGGCGGGTAATAATGTTAATTACCCCGTTTACTGCATTAGGTCCATATAAGGCTGCTGCAGGACCTCTTACCACTTCTATTCTTTCCACATCATTAATATCTACCGGCAATGTTTCCCAAAAAGTTCCGCCTCTTAAATAACTATAAACGGGGCGGTTATCAATCATCACCAATGTGGTGGTATTTGATGTTATATCGAATGGGGAATTGGGTGGAACATTATCCATGCCGCGCAAGTGAATATCATAATTGCCGTTGGTTTGCTCTCTTACAATCATACCCGGAACTAATCGCAAAGCCTCCATAATGGAAGTGCAACCTGCGCGGAGTATTTCATCCTTAGTAACAACCGATGCTGATAATGGTGCATCAAAAAGTAACTCTGATGTTTTAGAAACTGAAACCACTTTTACGTTGAGCAGTTCTTTAAGACTTAAACTTTCATTGTTTATTACGGAATCGGTTTGAGCAAAACTGCTGAAGGCAGATAATGCTACAAATGCAATGCAGATTAGATAACTTTTGATAAGGGTATTATTCATTTTTTTGATAATTTACTGGATTCTACTTTGTTATTTACAATAACGCCTAAGCTAAGCAGCTCTGAAGCTATCTTCAGGTTACGCTGTTCAATATTATTTTTATTGATTTCTAATTTAAGGTGGTCGTCATCAATTATAAAATTGATGCAGGCACCTTTGAGGGCCAGACCTGTTTTTTCAGTAATTATCAGCACCGGTGACGACTGTGTTTGGTCGGCAATGGTTTTTAAACTACGGCTTTCATCTTCGCTTATAAATATTATTTGGCAGGTGTAAGCACTTTGAGAAGCTGAAATATGCTTTACTATAATTTTCTGATTACCGATTGCTTTATTAAGTGTTGCTTTTTGCAATTCATCATACAAAGGTGTTTCGCCTATTATACCTATTACAAAATCGGGCTGGCTTTTATTAACCGGCCATTGCATGTACTTAGTGATATGGTAAATAATATTAGCGTGTACGGAGTAGTCAACAGTTTGCGCATGAGCAACTGAACATAACTTACATAAGAAAAAAACACTTAGAACCAAAGCTCTTAGCTTAACTTTAATGCTCTGACTCATCATTGTTTTTTGGGGTAATATGAGCAGTGTCAAAAGGGGAGTGACAATTCCGTTAAAACACTGTGATTCAAAACTAAATATGGGTAAAGGGTTTTAAATCATAGGCGAAGATAGTAATAATGTGGGTACTATCTCAATTTGTTTCCTTCTGAATTAACTTTAGCCGTTAACTATGTCAATATCAGTCGTAAAAATCACAATGATGAAAACGAAAAATCAGAAATTTTTTCTAAAATTGATTGTTCTGTTACCGAATGAAAAAAAATGCGGCAGATCAGAATTGAGACAAATTCAATTTCCCACTTTAACGATGACCAGCAAAACAAAAACATCCGTGATTATGCTTTTGATTTAAAAGTTGTAAGAAAAAAAGCTAACCGCTCTTTCCTGATAAACAGAACTTATAAAAATCATATCAGGACCAAAAATAACTTTGTAAATGAATAGCAGGATTGATAATATAAATGGTAAACTTTTTTCAGGACGAGTCACATTTTTTTTATCCAGACGCGCCTACAATAAACTACCAACAAGTAATAGGTGATGCGCGTTATTATATCGCGTGCAATTGAGTAATTAAATGTAATTTAAAACCTGTTCCTGATTGAATAAACAGCAAAGATGGCTTCAATGAAAAGTTTCAGAAAGTCTTATTCTTTAACAGGCACGCTTCAACAGTATCAAGCAATTCTTTTAGTTCAAATGGCTTGGGAATATAGCTGTCAGCTCCCATTTCAAGACCTGCCAGTATTTCTTTTTTTTCCACACTGGCGGTAATAAAAACAAATGGAATTTCAGCGGTGGCTTCGTTTGCTTTCAGTTGTTTTATAACCTCCCATCCATCAGCTTCGGGCATCAAAATATCGCAGAGAATAATATCAGGTAGTTTTTCTTTTGCCATATTAATTCCAACAATTCCATTTTGTGCAACATACACATTATAGCCAGCCAGTTCCAATATCTCGGTAGTATTTTCCCTGATATCAGGATGGTCTTCAATTAATAATACATTAATCATATCACTTGCTGTTTCTGGGAATCTCAACCGTAAAGGTGGTTCCTATTCCCTGTTTACTTTCAAATGTGATGGTCCCATTAAATAAATCAACATATTTTTTTACAATAATCAAGCCCAAGCCTGTGCCCTGAATGTTTATGGTGTTATGAGCCCTGAAGAAATTCTTAAACATATTTTTTTGTTCTTCTTCAGGTATTCCGATACCATAATCTTTTACTGCAATGGATAAGCGATCTTTATTTAAACCCACTGTAATATCTATTTCCTTTTCATCGGCAGAATACTTCATGGCATTTGAAAGCAGGTTAAACATAATATTGCGTAGTATTTTCTTGTCCTGCATTATTTCAATTTGCCCGTTATGCGAATAATTGATCTTCTGCTTTTTTTTCTTCAGCATGCCGTCCATTTCATCCATAATTTCTTCTATAAATTCATTGAAGTCAAAAATCATGTTTTCAACTTCAATCTTACCCTGTTCCAGCTTATCTAATGAAAGGAAATTATTAAGTATATCTGTAAGGTTTCTTACCGATGATTTAATTCGTTCAATGTGTTTTGTCCGCTTTTCTTCATGCTCTTGTGCCTTATATGATTCTATCAGCGAAACACTTGACAGCACAGCACTTAATGGTGTACGAAACTCATGCGATGCCATGGAAACAAAACGCGATTTCATTTCGTTCAATTCTATTTCCCTTTCTAACGCCTCGGTGAGTTCAAGGGTTCGCTGAATCACTTTTTTTTCAAGCTCTTCATTGGCTTCTTTTAATTCGCCTTCCATTGCCTTCCTTTCGGTAATGTCAGTTACAAAAGCAACAGCAAGCATTTCACCTTTTAACTGATAATAACCCAGGCTGATTTCAACCGGGAATACATGACCGTCTTTTTTCTGCGCCAATAAATCTATACCGGGTCCCATCGGGCGGGCTTTAGGTTTGATAAAATAACCTTCGCGGTGATGAACATGTTTTTGCCGCAAATTTACAGGAATTAAAATCTCAAGTGGCTGTGCGATTAATTCAGCATTACTGTAACCAAAAAGTTTTTCAGCACATGGATTGATCAATTCAATGTGTCCATCCTTACTAACAACAAGGATCGCTATAGTTGCATATTCAAAAAGTGCCCTGAAACCGGCTTCACTTTCAAAAGTAATTTCCTTCATGCCTTGGGGGAAAAATTATTTCTAAATGACGAATGTAGATAAAAAACTATTGTCACGATTTTATGCCAATTATTATAGGATCAGGTTTTTTCTACAATCTATTGTCTGAAATATTCATAATGTAAATTCCTTGTGGTTGCACAGGCACAGCAAACCTTATTGACTGAGATGTGGGGAATTTATTTTTTGCACCTGAATTGAACCGGAAAAATATGACAGAGGTACAATAACCCGTGATCATCTACATATATCCTGAAAGTTAATTACGGGATTTTTCACAACATAGTATTGTGCATCACCAATGGTGACAGTGCTGACCGGGATTCTTGGGGCTTTGAACAATCTTTATTTTATAATTCCGTTTAACGAAAAAGTCAACTAATGAATTAAACTATGGCAAAATCAAAGTTCACGAAAACATTTCTTGCAACACTCATCATGTTGTTATCAGTTGACAAAATTTTCCCCTGCAGCATGTATAAGATAACTGTGAACGGTAAAACAATGGTTGGCTGCAATCATGACACATGGTATTTGACGCCAAGAATCTGGTTTGAAACAAGTGGCTATGGTGCTTGCTTTACCGGTGCGCGATATGATGGCGATAACGGTTTTGCACCTCAATCGGGCATGAATGAATTTGGGCTTACATTTTCAAGACTTGCTGCTGCTACTCCCGAAAATGAAACTGTAGCAGCTAATAAGAAACAAATTACGAATGCAACCAATTACTTAAAAGACATTTTGCACAAGTGCAAAACAGTTGATGAGGTTAAAAATTATATTGACCAATTTGACCATAGTTCTTTTAGCCGCGATGTTTTCATATACATTGATAAGTCGGGCAGGTATCTCATTGTTGAACCATACACCATGACGGAGGGAAATGACTCTGAATATGTATTAGCAAATTTTTGTCCTTCACAGGTAACTGACTTTAGCAGTATTAAACAAGTCAGGTATGTAAATGGTGTTGCATTTTTAAAGACTAAAACCGGCACTGACATTGACTTTTGCACCGCTTTATCTGATACGATGCACGTGTGCCGTAAAAAAATTGGTGACGGAACTTTGCTCACTTCAATATGGGATGTGAATGAAGGAATAACTTATTTATATTTTTATCACGACTACAAGCACCTTGTAAAATTTAATGTAAAGGATGAACTGGCTAAGGGCAACCATATTTTAGAAATCCCCCCACTCTTTCCGCCAAACAAGGAATTTAAAAAGCTATCTGATTTCAAAACACCATTGAACAGTAAAGCAATAGATATGTTTTTGCGTTTCTGTTTTGGATTATTTTTATTTTCTGCTTTATATTTTCTTGTCAATTATTTCAGCAAAGGAACTACAACAAAATATGTTCTTATTAAACTGGCACTATTTCCATTGAGTTTGATTATGATGTATTACATGTTCGTGTTAGCAAGCGAAATGAATATCTTTTATTTTCCTGCACCTTATAAGGACTATAAATTTTCGATGCTGAATATTGCTGCTTACATTCCATTTATGATTTTATTGCTCATTATTCCCTTGTATATAAACAGAAAAATATTTAAAGAAAATGCCTGGCGCAACTTTTCAAAATGGTTATTTACATTAAACAACCTGGCTTACCTTGCATTGATAATTATGTTTACTTATTGGGGACTTTATAATGTTTTCAATTAAAGAAATTCCTCCTGAGAAACAATTTCCTTCAATCCTTTTATTAATCCTTTTTAAATTACTTTAGCTTAATATTGCAAAGGCATCATTCAAAAATTAAAATCAAAGCTTAAATATTTATAACAAATTCAAAATATGAAAATATCAAACAATAAGATTCTTATTACAGGCGGTGCAAGCGGTATCGGATTTGCAATGGCAGAAAGATTTATTAAAGAGAATAACACAGTTATTATTTGCGGAAGGCGCGAGTCAGCTTTAAAAGAAGCCACAGATAAACTTCCATCAATTATTACTAAGCAATGTGATTTAACACTGAGCAGTGAGAGAGAAGAATTGTTTAAATGGATTTCGGAAGAACATGCTGATTTAAATGTGTTGGTGAACAATGCAGGTATTCAGCAATGGATGTCGGTTTCTGATCCGGATTTTTACGAGCGGGCAAAAGCAGAAATCAATATTAATATAGAAGCACCAATACATTTAACTTCACTTTTTATAAAACTGAAATCACTCAATACTATTATGAATGTAACATCGGGCTTGTCATTTGTTCCTTTAATTAAAGTGCCTGTTTATTCTGCAACGAAAGCATTCTTTCATTCTTTCACACTTTCATTACATGCCCTGTTGAAATCAAAAAACATTGAAGTGGTTGAAGTGATTCCTCCTGCTTTGAATACCGATCTTGGTGGCAAAGGAATACATGACCATGCACCCCCTGTAAGCGATTTCATCGAAACAATTTTTGCTCAATTGAAAGAAGGTAAAACAGAATTAACTTTTGGATTCAGCGAAACCGTTAGCAAGGCCGGACAAGATGTTTTTCAACCAACTTTTGCGCGAATGAACCAGGTTGCATAAATATTATCTTTAATATCTAAAAACTTGTGCCTGGTATATAGTTCACTTTGTTTTTAAATTTATGCTAATAGTTATTAAAGTTTATTTACGACTTGTCCCGTTAAACGGGAAACTGGCGTTGTGTGCAATGTTATTGGGACACTGCTAACACCAAACTTTAGTGCCGACAATTCAGGACAGTGCAATTTTCAGATAAGCCATATTTGCCATTCTTGGCAAAAGAAAAGAGAAGCAACTCCAACTGCATGCCGACAGGTCCCGATACCTATCGGGACACCCACCACACAACAAAAAAGTTTAAGACACTTTGTGGCAATTCAATTTCTATTCGTATATTTGCGAACAAAAGAAAAAGAGAATGGCAGTTACAAAACAAAAATTTACTGAAAAGCAAGAATTGGTTGCGAAGTATGGCAACGCATTGGCAAACCCTGTTCGGGTTGCAATACTTGAACTGCTTTCAAAACGAAGTTGCTGCTTTCACGGTGATATGGCAGAAGAGCTTCCTATTGCTAACAGCACCCTTTCACAGCATTTAAAGGTGTTGAAAGAAGCAGGGCTTATTCAGGGAGAAATCAATCCTCCTAAGACAAAGTATTGTATCAACAAAGAAAACTGGGCAATGGCAAAAGGGCTTTTGTTAGGTTTCTTCGGGTAGAAAAAAATTTGTAACTAATGTTCGTAATTTTACGAACTATTCGTATATTTGCAACCTAATTAAAATTCAAAAAAGACAAACGATGAAAAATATTAAAGTATTAGGACCAGGTTGCCCAAAGTGCAAAACCACTTACAACAATGTATTGGAAGCACTCAAACAAACAGGCATAGAAGCCGATGTAACCAAAATTGAAGACATTGAAGAAATGATGAAATACAATGTATTAACTACACCTGTATTAATGATTGATGATGTTATTAAAGTAAAGGGCAGAGTTGCCGACATCAATGAAATCAAAAAATTATTAACTGCTTAAATAAAAATCAAAATGGAAAATCAAACATTGGTAAAAGAAATTTGTCCTACCACAACACAAGAGTGGGTAAAGAAGGGAGCATTATTAGTTGATGTTCGTGAAAAAGATGAAGTAGCACAATTGGCTTACGATGTACCAAACATCATCAACATTCCTTTAAGTGAATTTGAAGAACGCTACACCGAAGTGCCGAAAGACAAAGAAGTGGTAATGGTTTGCAAGGGCGGTGGAAGAAGTTTAAGAGCCGCAGGTTTTTTAGTAAATCACGGTTACGATAAAGTGGTGAATATGCAAAACGGTATTGCTCGTTGGGTACAAAAAGGATTTCCAACCAAAGGAGATACAACTGTGGTAACTGGTGATGGTTCATGTTGCTCAGCTTCGGGATGTTGTTAATTTTTTAATTGGAAAATATGTTTGACTGGTTACAACATTTTGCAGATTGGTTAATTTACACGGTGTTTGGCTTAACGCATGGCTCTAAAGTGGGCGATGCCCTTAACTTTTTTGTATTTGATACCATCAAAATATTCATACTATTAGGATTTATTACATTTTTAATGGGCATCATCAATTCTTATTTCCCTATTGATAATGTCCGCAATTTTTTAACTAAACGTAAATGGTATGGCTTTGATTATTTCTTAGCATCCTTCTTCGGCACAATAACACCTTTTTGTTCTTGTTCATCTGTTCCTTTGTTTATAGGCTTTGTAAAAGGTGGCATTCCATTAGGTGTAACATTTGCATTTTTAATATCATCACCATTAGTTGACGCAGTTTCGGTTGCCCTATTTTTAGGAATATTTGGATTGAAGGTAACAATCATTTATGTGGTCAGCGGAATTGTATTGTCTATGATTGCAGGGTATATTTTAGGGAAACTTAAATTAGAATATCTGCTAACTGATTGGGTAAAAAAAATATTGGAGAATAAACATATAGCCGATGAAAGTACTGAAGAAGAAAGTCAAACTTTTGTTCAACGAATTCCCTTAATAGTAAAAGAAGCATTTGGGATTGTAAAAGGTGTATCGTTATACATTATTATTGGAATAGCCATTGGTGGTTTAATGCATGGATTTATTCCAACAGGATTTTTTGAAGCGTATATATCTAAAAAAAATCCCTTTGCTGTTCCTATTGCAACACTGGTTGGCGTTCCACTGTACAGCAATGCCGCAGGTGTTTTACCAATTATGCAGGTGTTGGTACAAAAGGGAATTCCTATTGGAACAGCTATTGCGTTTATGATGGCAGTTGTTGGCTTGTCTATACCAGAAGGTTTGTTACTTAAAAAAGTAATGTCAACAAAAATGCTTTTTATATTTTATGGAGTAGTAACTGCTTGTATCATTATTTCGGGTTACTTATTTAATATGATTTTATGAAAACAAAAACAGAAATACTAATTGAACTCTGGATGGAAGCCCGAACAAGGTTTACTAACCAGTTGCCAGGTTTTACAGCAGAAGATTTGAAGAAGAAATTGTTACCATCACAAAACAGTGTAGGTTTTTTAATCAGGCATATTGGTGATGTGGAATTGCTTTTTGCAAAAAATGTTTTTGGTGCAAGCGAAGTAAAAGTATCAGCTAAAACAGTAATTGAAAAACACGATACAGGCGAATGGACAAACATAGAGGAGTTGAAAGAATATGTTAATCACTCTTTTGAAATTTTGAATTCAATTATTGAAAAACAAACCAACGAAGATTGGGAAACTACAATCACAACAAAAGAGTTTGGCACTAAAACAAAAGCAGAAGCGTTTGGAAGAATTATTTCACATACCGCTTATCATTCAGGACAATTAGCAATCGTCAATAAATACGGAACAATTTAAAATCATAAATAAAATGCAAAAAATAATCTTAACACTCACAGCCGTTGCCAGCATTTTTATAATGTCATGCAACTCCAATTCTTCACAAAAGAATTTCGTTAGCGAAAAAGAAACATTCACTCCAAAAGAAGCAGCAGAAATTTTAAAAGGCAATGCTCTTTTAATTGATGTTCGTGAACCTGATGAATTAGTTGAACAATCGTATGATGTAAAAAACAGCATCAACATTCCATTAGACAGTATTGAAAGTAAAACCAACAGCATCCCAAAAGACAAGCAAGTGATTTTGGCTTGTCAGAAAGGTGGCAGAAGTCAACAAGCGTATGACCTTTTAAAGAAAAAAGGCTTTACAAATATTGCAAATCTTGAAGGAGGCATGAATGCTTGGGATGAAGCAGGGCTGCCAACTGAAACTGGTGTTACAGAAAAAAAAGCCTGTTGTGCAAATCCAAATTCAAAAGATTGCAACCCTGATGGAACTTGTAAATCAACAGCAAGTGAAAAAGAAAAAAAGGATTGCAAATACGATGCGAATGGAAAATGTATTGGTGATAGCAAATCATGCAGTAAAACAGAAACCAAAATTTCTTCCACAAGCACATCAATAAAAAACCATTTGGAAGTTTACGCATTTCACGGAACAAGACAATGCACAACTTGCAAAAATATGAAGGCAAATACCAAAGCAGCATTAGACAAATACTTTTCAGAAGAATTGAAAAACGGAAAAATTGTTTTTCAAATCATTGATGTGGATGATGCAGCCAATGAAAAGTTAGCAGAAAAATATCAGGCAACAGGAACAGCATTAATGATTAACAATGTTGTGAATGGCAAAGACAGCATCATTGATTGGAGTGATTTTGCTTTTGAAAAAGCAAATGATGAAACTGCTTTCATTCCCGAACTCAAAAAAAAGATTGAAGGCATCATCAAATAGTTGGAATGAACGAAACACTTTATCAATGGCTCAACAGTAGCAATGTCCCCATCTTTTCCGCATTGCTTTTAGGTATGCTCACGGCAATTAGTCCTTGTCCGTTAGCAACTAATATTTCAGCCATTGCATTTATTTCTAAAAACAATGTTGCGAACAAAAAGAAAATTCTTTTAAGCGGCTTTCTATACACTTTGGGTTTAGCTTTCACTTACACAACCATTGCACTCATCATTATTTTTGGTGCGAGCAAATTTCAGGTTGCAAAATTCTTCCAGGGCAACGGTGAAAAATTTGTTGGACCTGTTATGCTTCTTATAGGTTTGGTTATGCTGAATGTGATTAAACTAAACTTTTTGAGCAACTCAAACTTTACTGAAAAATGGAGTGATAAATTTAAAGAGAAAGGTTTATTAGGAGCCTTTCTATTAGGTGCATTATTCGCAATGGCATTTTGTCCTTACAGCGGTGCATTGTATTTCGGAGCATTAATTCCATTGAGTATAAAAAATGATGCAGGTTTTATTTATCCAATTTTCTATGCAATCGGTGCAGGAACATTAGTAATGTTTTTCACTTTCATCATTGCATATAGTATGCAACGATTAGGCAAATATTTTAAAGCCATTCAGAAAGCAGAAAAAGTAATGCGGATAATTGCAGGACTTGCATTTGTTCTTACAGGACTTTACTACATTTTAATTTACTTAAAAGTGTTATGAGAAATATTTTAGTTCTTCTTATTGCCTTTTCATTTTTTGCTTGCAATCCGAGCAAACAAATTTCCTTTACAACCATTGACACCGATTTTTCTAAAGGGAGATTGACACACAAGCAAACTATCAATTTAAAAGACCTTGAAAAACTTCACGGACATTTATGTGACGGACTTGTTGTTGGTGCATTAGCGATGCAACAAGCAATGAAAGAATTATATCCCAATCAACCCATTGACAGAACCAATTTGAAAATAGTAAGCAAACCTTCGCCTTGCCTGACAGATGTTGCCATTTATTTAACTGGTGGACGTTATCAGTTCAACACATTTTATGTGGACACAACTTTCAAAGGGCTTTACATCATTCAACGAATAGACAATAACAAAACAGTTTCGGTTTCATTAAACAAAGGAATTAAACCATCAGCCATTGACAGTTTAGGAACACTGGCAACAAAACAACAACTTTCATCTTGCGGTATTGACAGTTTAAAAACACTGGAAAATGATTTTACAAATTATCTCTACAAAGCCGACCCCGACAAAATATTTACTGTAACAACGCTTGACAGTTTTATTTGGCAACCTGTTTTCAAAAACTTTTCCAAGACCGATATTCTCAACAAAAACAAACCAAACTGCAACAAATAGCCAACGAATTTGCAAACACATTTTTATTTTTTGCAAACGCACAAGCCAGCACCAAAAAAAAAAGAGCTTGCAAGCCACCGCACAGCGACACTGCAAACTTGACACGACACCACAATGACTGTAAATCGCTTTGAACAAACTTTCTACCTTGACATTGGTGGACACCGCTTCGGACGAAGAGCAGCACAGGCAAATTTTTAAAAGAAGGTTTTTAATCAGTAATCAAGCAGTTTTGCAATTTATTCCCTGTTCTCAAAACTTTTCCCATGAAACGTCCCTCCATCAAACAAACAAGCCCATGAAAATGATTTTCATCATTTGTCTTACAGTGCATTGCATTTGTAAATTCGCCAAATAATATTTGACAGAAAAAATGGAATCAAAATTCAAACCTGGCGATAAGGTTTCTTTTAAAAATGAAAAACTTAATGGAGTTGTTATAGATATTTCGAAAGGCGGAAAAATAAAAGTGATGCTTGATGATGGGTTTGATATGGATGTATTGGAAAATGAATTGATCAGGGTTAATACAGCTTCTAATGAATTAAATAAATTTTATAAGAAAGAAGATGTACCGTTTAAAGATGAAATTCCTCTCGCTATTCAATTTGGAAAAGATGGTGAAGTGAATTTCATAACATTGCCAGCCGAAGAAAATTCAGTGCTCAGCGGACCTGTAATTTTTATCATAGAGAACCGCACCGATTATTCAATTGCTTTTAATTTCAGTTATAAAAACGAATTTGACATTTCAGGAATTGCAAATGGAATACTTGTACCAAAATCAAAATATGAAAGTGAAAAATATCATCGCAATGAATTGAAACTATGGACAGGTTTACACATAGAGTTATTATTTTTTAAACCGGGAAATTTCAAACCTGTAAAGCCTGTTATTAAAGACGTGTCAATTCAATTGCCCGCACTGCAGCAGATTCAACAAGACTTAAAAGGCCGAAATGCTTTTGCGCAATTTCAATTGCTTTATAATAATACAGAACAACCCATCAATGTAGAGCAATTGAAAAATGCTTTTAACAACAAAACAAAAACAATAGCTGACAATTCATTTACATCGGATGTGTTTTCATATTCAAGCTCCATAGAAGTTGACCTTCACATTGAATCATTAACTGATAATTATTCGGGGCTTAGCAATGCAGAAATTTTAGAAATGCAAATGATCACTTTCAGAAACACGCTTAACAGTGCTATCGTAAAAAAAATAAAAACAGTAACTTTCATTCATGGCATTGGAGATGGTATTTTGAAAAAGGCAATCCTAACCGAACTGAAAGATTACAATGGCATAAAGCATCGGCCTGCACCGATGGGTAAGTATGGCTTAGGTGCAATGGAAGTAATTCTTTAAAGAGATCAGGGAAAAATATTGGCAGCTTTAATTCGCATCATCATTATTAATTTTTTTCCGAAAAATAAAAAACCGGTAAAAACCGATTATCACAATTAAAGCAGCGCAACCGATAAAGCTGAAACCTAAAGCATTTGCATAACGCGATGTATCGAATCGTAAGACGATAACTCCAAAACCAACCAATGAAAGACAAGTTCGTACATAAGCTAAAAGTGTTCTTTCGTTTGCAAGATGGGTTCGATGTGCAGCTAACTTTTGCTGATCAGGTAATTTGGTAACATTGCTCATTATATTAAAAGTATAATTTCATTTGCATTTTAAATTCAATCTTACAGCATCATATAAATTTATAATCGCACAAATGAAAGAAGAAAACACTCCAAAAAAAAAGAAAAATCTCTTTGAAAATTTTTCAGCACAGGTTACACGTGCTACGGGCAGCACACCCGCATTTATTATTGCATTGGCCATTGTCATTATATGGGGATGCACAGGTCCTTTTTTCAATTACTCCGAAACATGGCAATTGGTCATCAACACCGGAACTACCATCATTACTTTTTTGATGGTGTTCCTTATTCAAAAAGGTCAGAACAAAGATTCACTTGCCATACAGCTAAAGTTAAATGAACTGGTGGCATCGCACGAACTTGCAAGCAACAGGTTAGTGGATGTTGAAGATCTTACCGAAGAAGAATTAAGAGTGATTAGAAAGTATTACGCAAAGCTTGCTGAATTGACAACCAAGGATTTAAATATTCATCAAACACATTCATTAGATGAGGCTGAAGCCGTTCATGAAATGAAAACAAAGGCGAGGAAACAAAAGAGGAAATGAGGGCTGATGAGGGACGATTGACCATTGACGATGGATGATGAAAATTTGGTTATAGCCAGCTATATAAAGAAAAAGCTTTTCAAAATTTTGAGAGGCTTTTTTTGTTTGGTGACAGGGCAGCACAAGGGGACCCTTGCGCTATTATTTTTTATGTGCTTGGACTATTAGAGGGTATGAGGAAGGGCGCGCAGCAGCTAAGTGGCTTTTATTAACTCGCCCAAACAGGAATTGAATCATTTATATGTTGATACCAAACGGACTCGTCTTCCATTGACAAATTTTTCTGAATGACAGAATCCAAGTAGGACTTCAAAGTTTTGGAGTTGTTGAAACTCTTATCTTTTGCAATCGTGATAAACGAAACAAACTGACTTAAATTCATAGGGACAATTCTTGTTTTGCCACCGTATGCTTTCGTGTTCATTCGGTTCAAGTTGAAAAAGTGAGCCAATGCACCTTCACTAATTTTCGGTGCGACAAACAAGCAATACACAGGGACATCAGAACTTTTTTGCAAGTTTCCAAAATGACGGGCAACAGGTTCGCCTTCCATTTCATACTGTTTGTTTCCGCTTGACATCGTTACTTCAACAATCATTTTAAAGCCGTCATATTCCGCTTGAATATCGGGCATATTTCCAAGTGCAGTATTCAAAGGAACTCCGTCCAAATCCAAAGCAAAATTTCCTTGAACTTTTTTAGCATAGTTAATCATAACCATTGCTCTCCAAATATTCCACTCTAAATAAAGTGGCGGGTCAGGAACTTCTTTCTTCTGAATTTTTCCGAACACATCAATTATATCATGAAACTCTTTATAGTTTTTCAAAGAGACTTCTGTTTCTTCAATGACAGCAGAAATCATTTTTCTTTCTTTTGTTTCTAACAAATCTTTCAATGACTCAACACTTGCAGTTGCAGCAAATTTCACAGACAACTTTGCAAGTTGTTTTTCAAGATACTTTCTATCGTCAGTAAGCAACAACAACGAATCAGGATTGAAAAGATATTTTTTGTAATTAGCTTCAGTTTTGTATGCCTTTGCATTTCGTTCAACATTTTTCAAAACATAATTAACTTCAGTAGTCCGAGACGGAGCAGTAATCATTCTGAAAGTTTTCTTATCAAACGAAATTAATTGTGTTGCCCTCAAGTAGCGAACAAACGCATCTGCATAATCGTTGTGATTACTTTTCTTTGTCTTGACAAACTTTGAAAGAGTGGCTTCGCCACTCTCACGAGTTTTCAAGTCATTAGCTTTTATTTCTTCGGCATAAACTTTTAGAATCTCTTTTGTAAAAACATCTTCTGTAAATGCTTTGCGATTGCCTTTAAATTTTGTCTTGTCATTTCTAAATTTCTTAATCGCAGCAACGACAGAATTAAACTTGTTGTAGTGTGTCATTTGGACAAAGAAAATTGCGATTTCAGTTTTAGAAATATTTCCAAGTTCATTTACAATCCTCAACAGTTCTAAATACGGTTTGACATTGAAACCTCTATCGCCAGGAATTTTATGATACGGTGAAGGCAATTGAAATTTTAGTAATTGCTTCGCAATTACTTCACTTGTTCTTTTACCACTCAACAATTTTTTGCCGACTTCGGTTAATGCAATCTTCGGTTTTAAATCAACAAAGCCAAGTGCTTTTGGTGCTCTTGTAATTCTATCTCTTGCAGCAAGAGATATGTTGTCAGGCATTTTACTGCCTTCATAAAATTCAGAGTTGAACAACTCGTGAAAGAAAGCGATTTGTGTTTCTGTATTCCATTCTTGACCCGAAAAAGAATCAACCAAAACCTGAATTTCAGGAATGATTTTTTCAATGGTTCGTGGAGATGTAAAAGCGAATACGGTTCTTGTCTTACTTAGATTTGCCATTTAAAAACAATTTTGTCATTGCTTCATCATCACCTAAATGCGATGACTTTTGATACATATCAGTTTTGGTTTTTAAAAACTGACTCACCCTTTCCTTAGAAACTGAAATTGATTTATCGGAAATATCACAACCTAAAAACTTGCAGTCCGATTTTATTGCCGTAATAGCTGATGAACCACTTCCAAGAAACGGGTCGCAAACGACAAAATCTTTTTCGGCACTTCCTTTAAGCATTAACTCAAAAACTTCTGTTGGTTTTTGCGTTGGATATTGAGAAGAAGTAATCCTTTTTATTTTCCATACATCAGGAATACTCTTAGAGTTTAACCGTCTTTTTCCTTTGCTTGCAAACAAAATAAATTCGTGCCTACGCCTAAAATAATGACCAAGACCAATGTTTGCTTTATCCCAACACAAAACATTTTTTACTTCAAAAACTTCACGAGCAATTGGAGCAAGTGAAAGCAAAGAAAAAGAATCAAACATTATGTAAATATGTCGGTTGTTTTTTAAGACACGATAACACTCTTTCAAAAATGCTTTATAATTTTCCTCTGTATCGTGAAACTCCTCAAACCATTTTGCACCGTTCTTTCCTGCATCAGAATATTTTCCAATAATTTTTCCGCTACCAAGTTTCAATCGTTGGTTCATTCCCGAATATGCAGGGTCGGTAATAATCACATCAACACTTCCAGCAGGTAAACTTTTTAAAAAACTAATTGCATCATCTTGAAACAATGAAATTCTATGGTCAGCACTTTCAAAAGCGGGTTTCTGTTTTACTTCAATCTTATGACCGTTCAGCACATAGACAGGTTTGCCATTTGTGTGACCGTTCTGTTTTGACTCTTGACTTGAAAATAAATCAAGTAAAGTTTGGTATGACTTTTTAGATAACGAACCATCTTTACCAACTTTGATTTTGTTGAGACGGATATATTTCTCAATATCTTCAGCTACCACTGAAGTTGTTTCTCTTACATCTTGAATTGTGTAACTCATGTCTTGGATTTGAAAGTGCAGCGAATTTAGAATAAAAACAAAGTTGTTTTTAACCATAAGTATCAAATTGTAAACATGCTATAATTTTGGAGAACATACTTCTTTATTCCTTATTTATTTATCCGCATGGTTTTTACCTCGCTCCCGCCCAGCGTCCCCGCTGGTGGTTAATCGCAAGCCTGAGTTTTTCTTCGCTATTACAGAGTTTCTACAAAAAAAACAGTGACACTTTTATTTAGCGCCACTGATTATTTAGCTTAATAAATAAGATAAATCAATGCTCTTCTACAGCATGTTTCTTATAATCTTCGGATAATTTTTTCTGCATATCAGCAGGCACAGGAGCGTAATCAAAAAACCGGGAAGTCATGCGTCCCTTGCCTTGTGTAATGCCACGCAATGATGATTGCAGCTTATCTATTTCGGCAAGCGGTGTATGAGCTTTAATAATTTGGTGACCATTGTTAGAATCCATTCCCATAATCATGCTTCTGCGTGCCTGCAATTCAGTCATCACTTCGCCCATTATATTTTCAGGCATTTCTACTTCTACTTCGTGTATGGGTTCTAACAATTGAGGTTCGGCATTATGAAAAGCTTCTTTAAAAGCCATCATGCCTGCAATACGAAATGACAAATCGTTGCTGTCAACAGCATGCATCTTACCATCGTAAACACTTACGCGAATATCACGCACATAAGAACCGGTAAGCGGCCCTTCATTCATTTTTTCCATCACGCCTTTCATAATTGCCGGAATAAATCGCGCATCAATAACTCCTCCTACAATACAATTATTAAACACCAACTTTCCACCCCATAGTCCAAGCATAATAAAAATATAGCGCAAGGGTCCCCTTGTGCTGCCTTGCCGCCTTGTATCGTCCTAAAAAAGGTTGACTGTTTAGCTATTTTATTTGTGGGTGAGCTAATATCTAAATTCAATTTACCACATAAGCAGTATTTTTTCGAGAGCACCGCGTATTAATTTTGATGTATCAAAAACATTAATCATTAATTTAAAAATTTCAAACTATGAGAAAAATCACAACATTATTAACGCAACTAATTCTCGGCATCACCTGACTTCGCTAATAAAAACGGTTAAGGCAAAGAAAATCAATAGGTTACGAAAATAGTTAGGCACTACATTATTTTTGGGCTTTGGTGGGTATATGG
>JBDTRM010000093.1:0-12053 GCA_039931675.1 Bacteroidia bacterium
AAAATATCAAAACCGCAAACAATATTTGCAATGGTTGCAGGAGCTAAAACTGTAATTTCATTCATCTGAAAGCTGTTTGATTAAACTCTTGCTGCGCGAATAATATCTGCAAAAACTCCTGATGCTGTTACCTCTGCGCCTGCCCCTGCTCCTTTTATAACAAGTGGCTGTTCAGGATAACGCCTGCTGTAAAATAAAACCACATTATCTTTTCCATACAAATGATAAAGATCATGTTCTTTGTTGATGTGCTGCAAACCAACTGATGCTTTTCCATTATCTAATTGCGCAACAAATTTCAGCTTACAATCTTCTGCCTTAGCAGCATCATATAATTTTTTGAAATGCGATTCGTGTCTTTCCAACTGCTTATAAAAATCATCAACAGTTCCTTCCATGCAAGGCGCAGGGAGAAACATATTGTTTTTAATTTCATTCATTTCAAGTTTCAATCCTGCTTCACGTGCAAGGATCAAAATCTTTCGCATTACATCCACACCACTTAAATCCAAACGCGGATCGGGTTCTGTGTAGCCTTCATCCTGCGCCTGCTTTACAATTGATGCAAATGATTTTGTTCCGTCATAATTATTGAAAACAAAATTCAATGTGCCTGATAAAACCGCTTCAATGCGATGAATTTCATCACCGCTTTGTGTAAGATCATTTAATGTAACAATAACAGGTAATCCTGCTCCAACATTAGTTTCAAAAAGAAATGAAGTATTGAACTCACGCGCAATATCTTTCAACCGTTCATACTTTTCATAAGTTGATGAGCATGCAATTTTATTACTCGCCACTACTGAAATGCTTTTTTGCAATAAAGCTTCATAACTCATTCCTACTTCTTCGCTTGCAGTATTGTCAACAAAAACAGAGTTACGCAAATTCTTTTTGATAATGAAATCAATCAACTCCTGTAACTTCATCGGAGCAGCATTTTTAAGCTCATCTTCCCATTGAGTGAGTTTTAAACCATCTTCGTTGATCGCAACTTTTTTACTGTTTGCAATTGCAACCACACGAATATTCAATCTCATCTTTTGCTGCAGGTAATTTTGCTGTTGTTTAATCTGTTCAAACAATCGCTTGCCCACATTGCCTGCACCAATTAGAAATAAATTCACCTGCTTGTAAGTGGTTTCAAAAAATTCTTCGTGCAAAACGTTGATTGCCTTTTTAACATCAGCAGAACTGATAACGGCAGAAATATTTTTTTCTGATGAACCTTGTGCAATCGCTCTTATGTTCACACCGTTACGTCCCAAAGCAGTAAACATTCTTCCACTTATACCGGTATGGTTTTTCATGTTATCGCCAACCAATGCAACTATGGTTAAACCATTTTCAACATTGAGTGGTTCCAATCTTTTTACAAGAATTTCGAAATCAAATTCGGCATCAATTGCAGCTTTTGCTTTTGTTGCATTCACCTCATCAATAGCAACACATATAGAATGTTCAGAGGAACTTTGTGTGATGAGAATTACATTTATCTTTTCTTGCGATAAAGCATCAAACAATCGTTTTGAAAAACCGGGAATCCCTACCATGCCGCTTCCTTCGAGCAGCAGCAAAGTCATTTTGCTTATGCTTGAAATACCGCAAACGATATTATCGTTTGCGCTTGATTTATTTTCAATCAATGTTCCTTCATCATCAGGTGCAAAAGTATTTTTGATAAGAAGCGGCATTCCTTTACTCATCACCGGTTGAATAGTTGGCGGATAAATAACCTTTGCACCAAAGTGCGAAAGCTCCATTGCTTCCTGGTAAGAAATATGCGGAATCACTTTTACATTCTGCACCAATCGCGGATCGGCTGTCATCATACCGCTTACATCTGTCCATATTTCGAGAACATCTGCATTAACAGCAGCAGCATAAATTGCTGCAGTATAATCAGAACCTCCACGTCCTAACGTTGTGGTTATACCATTACTATCTGTAGCTACAAAACCTGGAAAAATATAAAGTTGCGCAGCAGCTTTAACTACGTAATCAATTATCTGCTTGTTTGTTTTATCAAAATTTACCGCAGCAAATCCGAAGTTGGAATTAGTACTGATCAACTCTCTCGAATCTTTCCATTCATGTGCAACGTCCATTGAATTTAATTTTGCAGAAAGAATGATGGACAACATCAATTCACCAAAACTAACAATGCGGTCAAGCGTACGCGCTGATAATTCGCGGAGGAGAAAAACACCCTCGCAAATTGCTTCCAATTCATTGCACTGTTTTTTTATTTCACTAAGCACAGCACTTTGCCGCACAACAGGAATTAACTCTTGTATGCACTGCAAATGCCTTTGTTCAATTGCTTTAAGTTTCTCTTTGTAATTTTCATTTGCAGTTTCTGCGAGCTTACCAGTTTCAATAAGCGCATCAGTTAATCCACCCATTGCGGAAACAACTACCATTGTTTTATCCTTGCTCACCGCCTTTAAAATTATTGCTGCAACCTTATTGAGATTTTCAGCATTGGCAACCGATGTCCCCCCGAATTTTAAAACCTGCATAATGAAAATTGATCTAATAAATATTGAAGGTAATTATTGTATTGCCGTCAGTTTATATAAATACCGGTGACGCAATTGAATGTGCGGTAAAGTGCCAAATATAAAGGATTAAAATAAAGCAGGAGAAATGATAAAAATCAGCAAAACCATTGATTCCATAATTCAGAAATATGATGTAGGTTTGCCACTTCAATCTTTATAACAGAAATAAAGCTTATGCCTGATATAAAAAGAAAACCTTTTGTAGATGTTTGCCTTAGTCCTGCATTATACAACCTGTACGACCCCACTAATTCTATTGTAGTAGTAATAGATATATTGCGCGCCACATCTTCAATCTGCGTAGCCTTTGAATATGGTGCTGAGTGTTTGGTGCCGGTAGCAACAGTTGAAGAAAGTAAATCATACAAGAAAAAAGGATTTTTAATAGGTGCAGAGCGGCAAGGCGAAATGTTAGATGGTTTTGATTTTGGCAATTCACCATTCAGTTATATGGATTCAAGAATCCGGGGAAGTAAAATTGCACTCACAACCACCAACGGAACACGTGCGCTAACCATTGCAAAAAATGCGCATACGGTAGCAGTTGGTTCTTTTCTTAATCTGAATGCTTTGTGTAAGTGGCTCAAACAAGAACAGCGTGATGTGATTTGCTTATGTGCAGGATGGAAAAATTCTGTAAACCTTGAAGACACTTTATTTGCAGGTGCTGTAGTAGATGAATTACTTGGCGATTTTGAATTGAGTGATTTTCGTGATACCGCTGTTGCAGCGCAACATCTTTACCATGTTGCAAAAGATGATATGTATAATTATCTCGACAATTCATCGCACCGCAAACGATTGCAGCGTTTGCATATTGAAGAAGATATTATCTACTGCCTGAAACCCAATCAAACCAATGTGGTTCCCGTTTTGAAAGGAGATACTTTATATCCTGTAAAAAAAATTTCAGAGGTAAAGAATAAAGTTCTTTAATAGAGTATTTATAATAGGTGGAACTTGCGCGCGATTGTATCGTGTGCATCAAAAACATTTATTTACTTTTACGTTATCAAAACATACTAACATGCAATTTCAATTCATCGAATCATCTTCGGAAGTTTTAGGTGGCAAACCCTGTATTAAAGGAACACGCATCAGTGTTGAAATAATCTTAGAATGGTTGGCATCAGGCGCTTCAGTGGATGATATAGCTGCAAAATTTCCGCATCTTCCAAAAGCAGGAATACAGGAAGCAATACTATATGCATCTAAATTTATGCAAAACGAAATTACCATTGTAACCAAACCGGCTGTAGGAAGTGGAGTGAACTAAAATATTTTGCTGATGAAAATATTGCTCCTGAAGTGATTGAATTTTTAAGGATTAGCGGTTATGACATATCCTCTGTTATAGAAGAAAAATTATCAGGTAAGAGTGATGAATATTTAATCAAATATGCTTTTCGGCAAAAAAGCATAATTATCACGCATGATAGCGATTTCGGCAAAATAATTTTTACTCAACAAATAAACTTTACAGGAATAATTTATTTGAGACCGGGTCATTTTAATCCGAATGTTACAATAACAACTTTAAAAACATTACTAAGCCGACAAGCGGAAGTCAAAATTCCATTTTTGATTGTTGCAGAAAATTTAATTGATAATATTAAGATTAGAGTGAGAGAGTTTTGAGTTTTTAAATTTTTAAACCAAATCAGCAAGACTCTTTATTTTAAAATCTATCACTTCATCATGCTGATGTTCTTCATCAATATTATGAGTAACAAATACTGTAAACATACCGGCAGCTTTGCCAAACTGCATATCGGTAATTGCATCGCCTACTACTACCGATTTTGAAAAATCAATTTCAGGAAAATCACGCTTTGCTTTTAAAGCCATGCCCGGATTAGGTTTGCGCATACCTTCTACATCTTTAGTTGCAAGTTCAGTTGCTGCATAAATAGCATCTATGCGTCCATCGTTTTTTTCTATTTCCTCTTTCATGTTAATGTGAATTTGCCACAATTCTTTTTCACTCATAAGTCCTTTGCCCACACCCTGCTGATTGGTAATGACAATGATTTTTCCAAACACCTCAGACAGGCGACTGATAGCAGCAAAAACACCATCATTAAATGAAAACTCCTTCCATGATAAAACGTAAGCGTTAGGAGGAGTTGTATTGATTACACCATCCCGATCTAAAAATAAAGTCCAGGTTTTATCGGGATGTAGTTGATCTAAAATCATAATTATTTATTTTGTTAAACCTGCTATTGTAAAAAAATTATTTACCAATGCAGGCCATGAAAATCTTTTCTTTTCTGTTTTAATATTTTCTGCAAACACATTTTCTTTTCTCTCAATATAAAACTGTTGAATGTGTTTTGCAATATCTGCGGGATCAGGCTGCGTAACATAACCCACCACATTATGTGGCACTATCTCAGGCAAACCTCCAACATTAGTCACCAACATTGGCCGGTTAAAGTGATAACATATTTGCGTGACACCGCTTTGTGTTGCATGTTTATAAGGCTGCACCACCATATCTGAAGCACAGAAATAATAACGCACTTCATTATCAGGTATGTAATCTGTTTTCATAATTACATGATCGCTCAATTGCAATTCAGCAATAAGATTGTCATACACTTTTCTGTCGCTGTAAAATTCTCCGGCTACAATTAGTTTTATTTCAGAATTTTTAATCCGTTCATCAGCCATTGCTTTCAGCAACAGATCAAGGCCTTTGTAATCGCGAATAAAACCGAAAAAAAGCAAATATGGAATTCCTGTTTTTAATCCGAGATGTTTTAACGCTTCTTCTTTTGTAACCGCATCGCCAAACTGATCATAAACAGGATGAGGATTAAATAGGCGAGGTTTTGTTTTATTAAACGTGTTGAGATCATCGAGCACCGATTGCGACATCGCAATAAATCCATCAACACTTTTTACAAAATAATTAGTAAGCACATTATCGCCCGGCCGTTTTTCATGCGGAATAATATTATCAAGCAATGAAATCACCTTAGTTTTTTTATTGCTTCGCGCAATGCGGTTGATGGTGCCCAGACATGGCCCCATAAACGGAAGCCAGTAACGTGTAATGAGCAAATCAGCATTGAGCTTTTTTATTTCCCTTCCAACAATAATCCAGTTCAACGGATTAATGCTGTTTACTTTTATTTTGATATTAAGTCCTGTAGGTGCGTGTTGATCAGAGTATTGTGTAGTGCCCGGAAAAAGAAAACCCGGGTACTGCAAACTAAAAGTATAAACAATTACTTCATGACCTTGTGCTATGAATTCCTGCGCTAAGCGTTCATTGTAAGCTGCAAGTCCTCCCCGCAGCGGATGGGCAGGACCAAGAATAACTACTTTCATATTGCGACAAATATAATGATTGAATGATGGAATTGTTTTCTATCCGTCATTGCGATCCCGACTATCGGGAGAAGCAATCTTTTCATGGAGTGAAGGAATATTGAAAAATAAATAACTATTATTCGGAATTAAAATTGTAATCAAAAAACAGATTGCTTCTCCCGATAGTTATCGGGATCGCAATGACGAGGCGCTAAGCAACAAACAACAAACCGAAAACAGTAAACAGTAAACAGTAAACTAAAAAAATGACTTCCCGCGAGGCGCTTATACAATACTGGGGCTTTACTCATTTCAGGCCGATGCAGGAAGAAATTATTCAATCTGTGCTGGACGGAAATGATACGCTTGCATTGTTGCCAACGGGTGGCGGCAAGTCCATTTGTTTCCAGGTGCCTGCCTTGTGCCTGCCCGGAATTTGCATTGTGGTTTCTCCGCTCATTGCTTTGATGAAAGACCAGGTGAGCAATTTGAATAAACGCGGCATTAAAGCCATGAATGTAATTTCAGGAATGACTGCACGCGAGGTTGATGTGGCTTTGGATAATTGCGTATTTAGCAATTATAAATTTTTGTATCTCTCGCCCGAGCGTTTACTTTCTGACATGGTACAGATGCGCATTGAACGCATGAAAGTAAATTTATTTGCAGTGGATGAAGCACATTGCATTTCGCAATGGGGTTATGATTTCAGACCATCTTATCTCAAGGTTGCTGACATCAGAAAATATCATCCGCAGATTCCTGTGCTTGCTTTAACGGCAACTGCAACATCGGTAGTACGAGATGATATACAGGAAAAATTACTCTTCAAAAAGAAAAACATTTTTGTAAAAAGCTTCGAGCGAAAAAATTTAAGCTACGTAGTTTTTGATGAAGATGATAAACAAAAACGGATGCTTGATATTTTGAAAAAAGTATCCGGCAGTGCAATAGTTTATTGCCGCAACAGGCGCAGAACACAGGAAGTGGCTCAGTATCTTACGATGAATAATATCAAAGCAGATTTTTATCACGCAGGATTAAAAACTGACATGCGAAGCACCAAACAGGAGGCCTGGATCAACAATAGTTTACGCGTGATGGTAGCCACTAATGCTTTTGGAATGGGAATAGACAAGCCTGATGTACGCACTGTGATACATCTTGATGTGCCTGATAATCTTGAAGCGTATTACCAGGAAGCAGGTCGTGGCGGACGTGATGAAAAAACCGCTTATGCTGTTTTGCTTTACAATCGTTTTGATATTGATGAATTGAAAAACCGTGTTACACAAAACTTCCCTGAATTAAAAATCATACAAACCATTTACCAGGCTTTGAGTAATTTTTTGCAGATACCTGTCGAAGGTGGTGAATTCAATACTTACGAATTTGATCTCAATGCATTTTGCAATCAGTATAATCTGAATGCATACACCGTAACTGCAGTTCTAAAAATTCTCGAACTTGATGAATTAATAACTTTAAGTGATGCCATATTTATTCCATCGCGTATAAAAATTAAAATTCAGAGTTTTGATTTGTATAATTTCCAGGTTCAAAATCCGCAGTACGATCATTTCATAAAAACATTGCTTCGCTCTTATGAAGGATTGTTTGATACCTACACTAATATACATGAAGGCGAAGTGTCAAAGCGTGCCGGTGTTACTATTCACGAAACAATGAACACACTTCGGTATCTTAGCAAAGCTGATGTGATTGAATACCTGCCGCAAACTGATAAACCGCAATTGCAATTTCTTCATGCACGCATTCCTGCAAAAGATTTGCAGATAAGTCGCGAAACATTGGAGTTACGCAAGCAACGTTATATAAAACGCATGCAAGCCATCATCAATTATGTTTCACAAAATCATCAGTGCCGAAGCATGATGTTGCTTGATTATTTTGATGAGAAAGTGTTGCACCGCTGCGGTGTCTGTGACTATTGCAGGGAACGCAATAAGCTTGACCTGAACGATGTGGAGTTTGAAAATATCACCATGCAGATCAAAGAAAAATTAAATGGTTCGTCTCTGACTATTGAAGAGTTGATTGGTTCGCTTAATTTTAAACATGATGAAAAATTGCTTGCAGTAATTAACTGGATGATAGACCAGGAAAAGTTGAAATTAAATAGTAACAGTAAACTTGAGCTGATCAGGGATTAGATGCGCTTATCAAATATAACTCATGAATATTTATTATTTTTATTTATCATCGTATATAAAACATTTTAAAAAAATTGAACACAGATAAAATCACTTTGAGAGCGGTTGAACCCCGCGATGCACAATTAATGTATCAGTGGGAAAATGACAGGCGTAACTGGTATGTTAGTGGGACAACTTCTCCGATGCCTCTTTTTATTATCGAACAATTTACGCATCCTGAAAACCAGGATGTAATAGTCACCAAACAATTAAGATTGATTATTGAACTCAATTCCAATAAGCAAACTATCGGTTATGTGGATTTGTTTGACGTTGATTTGCTCAATCGCAAAGCAGGTGTCGGAATTTTAATAGGCGATGAAACTCAAAGTAATAAAGGTTATGCATTGGAAGCATTGCAACTTTTGAAAACATACGTTACAGAAACATTAAACATGAACCAGCTTTTTTGCAACATACATGAAACAAATGCAAAAAGCCTGCATCTATTTAACAAAGCCGGATTTACACAAAGCGGAATTTTAAAAAACTGGAGTTTCATAAACGGATCATTTGAAAATGTGGTAGTGATGCAATGCTTTTTATAAAAAAATTAATGCCACTAAGACTCGAAGACACAAATTTACTTATTCATTTTTCTTGGTGCCTTTGTGCCTTCGTGGCAATAACAATTATGCGAATCCGCTCTTTTTAAAAACTGAAAAGAATAACCCGCGTTAAATTTTCCCTAATCACAATTTTTTCTCTCCATAATTAGCTTCATTCGCAATTAATAAAAACAAAAACTCTTATGAATAAACACAAACAAACATTACTGATTATGGGATGTTGTTTTTGCTTCATGCAATTGCAGGCTCAAAAACTTCCTGATAATTTTTTTATGACCAAGCTCAACAATGGGTTGGAAATATTGGTCATTGAAGATGCAAGCGTGCCATTGGCAACTGTTGAAATAGTAGTTCGCAATGGCGCTTATACCGAAGACACTGCCTTTAACGGACTGTCGCATTTGTATGAACACATGTTTTTTAAAGCCAACAAAGCATTGCCATCACAGGAACAGTTTCTTGATCGTGTGAATGAACTCGGCATTGTATTTAACGGAACCACTTCTGATGAACGTGTGAATTATTTCTTTACGCTGGCCAGCAACAAAGTAAATGAAGGACTTGAGTTTATGAATAACGCTATTCGTTATCCACTGTTTCTTGAATCAGAAATGAAAAAAGAAAACCCTGTTGTTGATGGCGAGTTTCAGCGCAATGAATCCAATCCATATTTTCATTTGTTTGATGATATGAATCACCGTATATGGGGAAGCAACTATTCCCGCAAAAATGCCATAGGCGATCACCAGATAATCTTAACTGCAACGCCAGAAAAAATGCGCACCATTCAGGCAAAATATTACTGGCCTAATAATTCAATGCTTGTAATAGCAGGTGATGTGAAGCATGACGATATGTTTAAGAAAGTTCAGGAATTATATGGCGACTGGAAACCGAGTGATTTTAATCCTTTCGAAAAATGGCCTGTACCGGAGTTTGAACCGATTAAAGAAAGTCAATATTATATCACCGAAAATAAAAATGCGAAGTCACCTTTTATTCTTGTCAATTACCAGGGTCCTGATACACGAAGAGATTTGCAGTCAACTTATGCAGCCGATGTTTTCTCAACCATTCTTGGCTTACAATCATCTAAGTTTCAGAAAGAATTAGTTGATGGCGGATATGCTTACCAGGCAGGGCTTGGTTACCAGACATGTAAATTTACAGGGCCAATAAGTATTCAATTTGTACCCAATCCTGCAAAGATGAAAGAGGCATACTCAAAATTAGCTGAGCAAATCAATCAGTTTGACAGTGATGATTATTTTACTGATGAGCAATTGGAAATTGCAAAAAATCAATTGGCAATACAGGATGCTTATGGCAAAGAAAAAACTTCTGCGTATGTGCATATCGTTACTTTCTGGTGGGCTTCGGCAAGCATCAATTATTATACTGACTACATTCAGAATCTGAATAAAGTAACACGGGCCGATATAAAAAAATATGTGCAAACTTATATTAAAGGCAAGCCTTGCATAACAGGTTTACTCATTTCGCCCGAAATGAAAGCATCATTGAAAATTGAAAACTTTGCCTCGCTTACTAATTAACTTACATTTAAAATAATCACGATGAAAATCTATAAACATATTTCAAAAATAGTTTTGATGCTGCTTTGTTGGAGCGCCATCAGTAATGCACAAACGCAAAAAACAATTTCTTTTGAGGTGGAAGGATTGAAAGTAATTCTTCGTCCAACACCGAAAGATATAATCAGTGCGCGTTTATTTGTACGCGGTGGAACGGCCAATTACGCAAAAGATAAAGAAGGCATTGAAGCGCTTGCTTTCCAGGTTGCTATGGAAGGCGGAACAGTTAAAATGGATAAAGTAACGTTCAATACAGAAGCAGAAAAAATCGGCACATCATTCGGCAGCTCCACATCGCTTGATTTTGGTGAATTGAATATGACTTGTATTAAATCATCCTGGGATAAATCATGGAACCTTTATGCTGATGCGATTCTAAATCCTGCTTTCGCAGAAAAAGAATTTACATTGATAAAAGACCAGATGGTTTCAAGTGCCAAGCAAACTGAATCAAATCCTGATGGTTACCTGCAGCAATTAGCTACTGAAAATACTTTTGTGGGACGCAATTACGCCAAGCAACCGCAAGGCACTGCAACAAGTTTAGAAAAACTTACGTTAGACGAAACCAAAAAATATTTTGCAGCAACAGTTTGTAAAAAACGTTGCTATTTAATTGTGGTTGGAAATATTTCACAGGCTGATCTTACTGCAAAGTTAAAATCATCTATTGCCAAAATCCCCGCAGGAAGCCCTGCTCCTACCGAACAAAAATTGTTAATCAGCAAACCGAGTGAAACAGTAATTGACCGTGACATTGCAACTAATTATTTAATGGGAATAATGAGTGCCCCTGCCATGAATAGTGATGATGGGGTACCGATGCTGGTTGCAATGAACATTCTTTACGATCGTTTTTTTGTTGAACTCCGCACCAAGCGCAGCTTATCGTATGCGCCTGCTGCCAACTATAACAGGGCAGCAATTACAAGTCCTTACAGCATGCTTTATATCTCCACACAAAAACCTAAAGAATCAATGCAGGTGATGATTGAAATAATAGATTCTGTCAAACAAAAAGGTTTTAAAGAAAAAGAATTGGTAGATAAAAAACAGGAATTCATTACCACCACTTACATGAAGTTAGAAACTTCGGCAGCGCAATCGTTTGCTTTAGGCCGTGCTGAAATGACAGGTGGTTACCAATTTGATGATAAGTTTGCAGAAAAAGTAAGCACTACTACCCTACCGCAAATTAATCGCGTGTTTAAGGATTACACACAAGCAATCAAATGGACTTATCTCGGTAAAAAAGATGATGTGAAAAAAGAAGATTTTAAACAAACACAAAGAACCGATTTCCCTGCAGGGCCTCATTAGGCAGTGATTTTAAAAATTGATTTTAAAAAGGATGGGAAATTTCTCTATCCTTTTTTTGTTACAGAAACTAATAGAATCACTACTAAACACAAAAAAGTTTTCTCCTGATTGACAACTCCCACCATGCGTTATTCAGGAGGAACCTTGTTAACGGTTACAACAAATTTAACTTTGGGCTTTGGGTCACACTGAGCGAAGTCGAAGTGCGTGTGTTGGCTTTCTCACATACTTCGACTTCGCTCAGCAGGACCCCCACGCTCAACCTGACACTTTCGGAAAGTTCCTTCAACTTTCCGAAAGTTTAACGAAAGCAAAATCTATCGTATCACCACCAACTTCCTCCCAACTCTCTTCCCATCAGAACTTATCACACAACTATAAACTCCATCAGCAAGATGAGGTAAAGAAATATTTTGCAGCGTGCTCCATTGCGGCAGGTTTTGTTTGTAAACTGTTTTTCCTGTT
>JBDTRM010000094.1:0-4649 GCA_039931675.1 Bacteroidia bacterium
TCGCTATTGATACGATGTATTCAGATAAAAATAATTGATAGCATTGCCATCAATTATTTTGTACCATCAAAAAAGTATCAATAGCGAGTGACTTCAGTCACTCGAACAATAGAAAAAAAATGAAACCTCACACATACGAAAAAGCATTTGAAGAGTTAGAAAAAATTGTCGCTTCGCTCGAAGGCGATGATGTGCCAATTGACACACTTGCTGAAAAAATAAAAAATGCAACAGAACTCATTCAGTTTTGCAAAACAAAACTTAGAAGCACTGAAGAAGAATTTCAAAAAGCAATTGAGAAACTTTCGTAATCAAAAAATAATTTGCTTTGCAAATTGAACAGATTGCTAATCTGTTCAACATAAATTATGACCAAAATAAAAATAGCTGCGGTTTCTTATCTCAACACAAAACCATTTTTATATGGCTTGCAGCATTCCTCAATAAAAGAAAAGATTGATTTGCAAACTTATATTCCAAGCGTGTGTGCTGATAAATTATTAAACGGTGAAGCTGATCTTGGATTAATTCCTGTTGCTGTAATTCCTCAATTGAAAGAATTTGAAATTATTTCTGATTACTGCATTGGGGCTGTGGGGGCTGTATCTTCGGTTTTGATATTGAGTGAAGTGCCGATGGAAAAGATCAAAAAAATTTATCTCGATTATCAGTCGCGTACATCAGTTGCGTTGGCGCAAATTCTTTTAAAAGATTATTGGAAAAGAGATGTTCAATCCATTAATGCAGCATCAGGTTATGAAAATAAAATTTCGGGCACTGCAGCCGGTGTGGTAATTGGTGATCGTGCATTGCAATTGAAATCGAAATTCAATTTTGTTTACGATCTTGCCTTAGCATGGCATCAGCATACAAAACTTCCATTTGTATTTGCATGTTGGGTTTCAAATAAAAAATTACCTGGTGATTTTATTCATGAGTTTAATGTAGCCTGCAAATTTGGTATTGAACACATTGATGATTTAATAACAGAATTGAAACATGAAAAAGATTTCTATCCCGATTCAAAAAACTATCTCAATAATTTTATCAGCTATAATTTAGATGATGAAAAAAGATCAGGATTAAAATTATTCCTCGAAATGTTGTCAAACTAATTACTTTAGTTGTCGTATTTCTGAAAAGCAGTCTCTGTTAACAGGCTAAAAGAAAGGAAACATTCCGAATAATTATGTTGAAGGAAATTTTTACATCATATTGTGTGAATGCGGTATCATAATTTTTATAGAACTTAGCGGTACTATTAATTTTTAGAGAACATCTATTATGCTCACCAAAGATCTCATCAATAACCACATATCACCGCTAAGGCTTAGCGACAATGGTATTAAGGCTATGCGGAAAATGAAAGAGTTCAATCTCGATCACATGCCCGTAGTTGACAATTCGTCCTACCTCGGTTTGGTGGCTGAAAAAGATATTCTTATCAAGTTGTCTTCGTTAGAAAAATCGCTGGGCGAAAGTAATATTGCCATTCTTAATAAGGGAACTATAAAAGATTCTCAGCCATTAGCTGAGGTCGCCCGGCTCATGGCAAAGGAAAATATTTCATTGGTTCCGGTGCTGGATGAATATGATCGCTATTTGGGTGTGGTGACGTTAATGGATGTTTTTAAATACTACAATGATAGTGGAATGATACAGGGGCCAGGTGGAATGATTGTACTTGAAATGAAGCTTCGTGATTATTCACTCAGCCATATTTCGCGAATTGCAGAAGAAGAAGGCGCAAAAATTTTTAATGTCAGGGCTGTGCCCGCGCAGGAAGACGGCAATATGCTCATAACATTGAAGTTTAATTGCAACGATTTGTCGCGCATCGTATCATCTTTAAATCGTCATGGATATCAAATAGTAGAGTCGCATCACCATGGTGATCAGGCCGATGATCTTATGTCGCGGTACGATATTCTGATGAACTTTTTCAATACTTGAATTTCTATTTTACGGCACAGTTATATTTAAAAACAGATGATATATTTGTTCTGAAAAAAATATTTAACCACAACAATTTGCGACTTAATATATTTTTCTACTTTTCAAACATCAATTTTTGAAAATTACCTTAAAGTATTTTTCTTGAAACTCTAATTTGAAACCGTTAATTATAAATTATAAATCTTATGAAAAGCTACGATGAAAAACACATCAAAAACATTGCGCTGATAGGTGCTGCCAAAACAGGCAAAACGACACTTTGCGAAACCATGCTGTTTGAAGCGGGTTTAATTCCGCGAAGAGGAACTGTTGAAGAAAAATCTACACTGAGCGATTATCATGAAATTGAACATGTGCGCGGAGGCAGTGTTTTCGCCACTTCCATGCACACGGAGTGGAGAGATTATAAAATCAACATTATTGATACGCCCGGTTTGGATGATTTTATCGGTGAGGTAATTTCTTCCATTCGCGTCTGCGATACTGCAGTGATGTTGCTTAATGCACACCACGGAGTGGAAGTAGGAACTGAATTGCTTTGGGGCTATGTTGACAGGTATCGAAAGCCTACAATCTTCGTAATTAATCAATGCGACAATGAGTACAGTGATTTTTTTGCTGCTTACGAACAAGCAAAAGCATCATTCGGCAAGGCGACTACATTAGTGCAATATCCGGTTAACCAAGGTCTCGGGTTCAATGAAATTATTGATTTACTTAAAATGACTTTATACCGTTTTGGAAAAGATGGTGGTAAGCCAGAGAAATTGCCTATACCTGAAAGTGAAAAACCGCGTGCAGAAGAATTGCATAATGTATTGGTTGAAAAAGCGGCAGAGAATGATGAGAAGCTGATGGAGCTTTATTTTGAAAAAGGAAATTTAGATGAGGATGAATTACGACTCGGACTTAATAAAGGCATGATGAAACATGATGTGTTCCCTGTGTTTTGCCTCAGTGCAAAAAAAGATATGGGCAGTGGCCGCCTGATGGGTTTTATTGATAATGTTGCACCAAGTGCTGTAGATATGCCTGCCGAAATTGCTGAAGAAGGAAAGGAAGTAAAATGTGATCCTGCAAAGCCGACCACACTTTTTGTTTTCAAAACTTTGATTGAACCGCATCTTGGCAAACTTTCATTTTTTAAAGTTACCAGTGGCGAAGTAAGTTTGGGAATGGATTTGAATAATGAAGCCACTTCAACAACGGAGCGCATCAACCAGCTTTTTATCATGGATGGAAAAAACCGTAACCCTGTGGATAAACTTAAAGCAGGAGATATTGGCGCAACGCTTAAATTAAAAAATACACATACCAATCACACGCTTAACGGTAAGGGAAGCGCGGTAAATATTTTACCTATTGATTTTCCCACTCCGCGCATTCGCACAGCCGTTGTAACAAAAAATAAAACTGATGATGAAAAACTCGGCTCTGTATTAAGTGAAATTCACATGGCCGACCCGACTCTTATTGTGGAGTATTCACGCGAATTGAGACAAGTAATTTTACATGCACAAGGCGAACTGCATTTGAATGTTACCAAATGGCGCATTGAACATTTATACAAATTGGAGATTGAATATGTACCTGCAAGAATTCCCTACCGTGAAACTATACGTAAGGCTGCACTTGCAAATTACCGTCATAAAAAGCAATCGGGAGGTAATGGGCAATATGGAGAAGTGTATATTAAAATTGAACCATATTATGAAGGCATGCCTGAAATAACAGAATTCAATTTGCGCGATAGAGAAGAATATCCGCTGCCCTGGGGAGGAAAGTTGGTGTTTAATAATTGTATTGTAGGAGGAGTTATTGATGCGCGATTTATTCCGGCAATTATGAAAGGCGTGATGGAAAAAATGAATGAAGGGCCGCTTACCGGTTCTTATGTGCGTGATATTCGCGTAAGTGTTTACGATGGTAAGATGCATGCTGTTGACAGCAACGATTTGTCATTTCGTATTGCAGGCATGATGGCTTTTAAAGAAGCTTTTCATAATGCCGAACCTCAATTGTTAGAACCCATACACGAAGTAGAAGTAGAAATGCCTGAAAATATAATGGGCGAAGTGATGACTGAATTGCAGGCACGCAGAAGCATGATTATGGGAATGGATTCTAACAACGGTCACCAGGTTATTAAAGCACACACACCGCTTGCCGAAATTGATAAGCTGCAATCATCATTGCGCGGCATTACACAGGGCAAAGGACGCATGACTTCACGGTTTTTTGATTACGCTCCTGTGCCTGCTGATATGCAGAAAAAACTATCCGAAGATTATAAGAAACATGCTGTAGAAGAGCATTGATTTATCTTGTTTATTAAGCTAAAAAAATCAGTGGTGCAAATGAAAGTGTCACTGATTTTTTTTGGGTTAATGCTCTGTAAGAGCGAAGAAAAAATCAGACTTGCGATAATCACCAGCGAGGACACTGGGAGCGGGAGTGGGAGTAAAAACCATGTGGTCTCGAAAATTTTTGATGTCAATAACTAAGTATTGTTTTAAATCAGCAATGCCTATTTAAAATTAAATTTGCCAACAACAAATTATACTGCGATTGGGATAAATAGTATGTTTTGCAAATCTTTAATTGTATGGAACCTTATTACCTTAGTAAAAATGCTTGGCACTCTTACCCAACCTTATTACCTTATTTTTTGTGAAAGATAAGGTAATAAGGTT
>JBDTRM010000095.1:0-20927 GCA_039931675.1 Bacteroidia bacterium
CCAAGAGCAATTGCATTTGGTATTGTCCAATGCGGAACCATGTTTGGAAAATTAAACGGTGCGATTGAGGCAACAACACCAAGCGGTTTGTGTTCAACTCTGCACTCAACTCCTTTGCTTACTTCTAATAATTCTCCTGAAATTAGTTGAGGAAGTGAACACGCAAATTCTGTAAGTTCAATACTCTTTTCAACTTCTGCTTTTGATTCATCTAAAGTTTTTCCATTCTCTTCGTGAACAAGCTGGGCTAACTCCATCATGTGTTTTTCGAGCAAAGTTTTATAACGATAGAAAATTTGCACACGTTCTTTAATTGGTGTAGCACTCCATGCAGGAAATGCTGCCAGCGCTGCTTTAACTGCATCATCTAATTGCTGTGCTGATGAAAGCGGAACTGTAGAAATAACTTTTCCGGTCAAAGGAGAAAGGACATCCAATGTTTTGGTTGCGCCATTAGTAAATTTTCCACCAACGTAATTTTTTACTTCGGGATATTTTAATGTCAGAGTTTCCATAACTATATGTTTTATTTGAAGCTAAAAATAGAAAAAAGATGATTGGAAAGACGTTTATACAATCGGGATTGAAATTTCACTAAGAAAATCTTTCCAACATTTAAAGAGTTATCAAAATAATTTGAAAAGCATCGGCACTCGTTCCATGACTTCTGAATAATTTTTCCGCCTTGCAAGATTTCTTTTTTCCATCATTGGAATGCTGATAAAAATAAACATCAGCGTAAGCGTAATGCAACCGAAAACTGTCCAATACAATTTAATATTTACTCCAATTGCTATGATCCATATTCCCCACCAGAAAAGGATTTCTCCAAGATAATTGGGATGTCGTGAGTATTTCCATAAACCATTTTCCATGCTTTCGTTTTCATTTGAATTTTTTCTGAACGAACGCATCTGTTCATCAGCGATGAAAGAAATAATAATTGCGGTAATACAAATTATAGCTCCCGTAATAATTTCAAAATTAATTTCATTATGAGTTTCTTGTAAAGCATAATAACATGGAATCAAACAAATTAAAACGATTAGAGTTGGGAAAAGATGTATTCCTGCAAAATTTGTAACAGGATATAATTTCGGGTTTTGTTCGCGTAATTGAATGTAACGCCAGTCTTCGTGGCTTAACCCTCGCCAACCTCGCAACCAATTTACAGTAAGTCTCAAACTCCATAAAACAATTACTCCCAACAGCAAAAAATCAATTAACGTAAATTCTGTTTGTGTTTTATAAATCCAAAACCAGATAATTAAAGGCGGTGCCACACTCCAATAAGGATCATACAAACTTGAATTACGAAATGCTGTGCTGAAAATAAAAACAATTGTTGTTGCCATCACATCAGCTATTAATGTTGCAGTAATTAATTGAAATTGTTGATCAAAATAATTTGCCGAAAACCATCCTATTGCCACTGCAATCGCATAAGTAATGCAACAAATTAAAACAGAGAATGATTTTGAATTCAAGGATTGTGTTAACATAAATGGTTTTGAGAGTTGTTAAAGAGTTTTAACAATAAGCCAATAAACTACTTAATCAGGATTGCAATTATATCAACTTAATATTTGTAAGCACGTTCATCACAAAAATTCTTCACTCATAAAAAAGTGTAATTAAACTGTAACCTTTCGAAAGCGCAGTGCGTCATACAACTGTAATTTAAAAACAAGAGAGTTAAAACACATTAAAAATGGAAGTTATGAAATCGTTAAAATCAGTTATCTCAATTATCCTTATGGCAAGCACTTCATTACTGGCTTCATCAGACTATAAAATGGTGAAATCGGAAATGATAAATGGCAAACCTGTTCCGGTTGTAACATTAAAAGCAGTGGAAGTATCTGCAATTAAAAAAGATGTTAAGTTAACAGGCAGCGCAATAGCAGATGAAACGTTTGCTAAAAGCAAATCCAATTTAGTGAAATCAATATTGTTTAAAGGCAAGATAATGCCATTTGTTTCGCTTAGGACAGTTGAAGTATCAGCTTCAAGAAAAGAAGAAACCACAGACATCAACAATTCAATTGATGATGAAATGGCAAACACTAATCTTGTAAAAACAACCGTATTTAAAGGTGAGTTAATGCCAAGTGTTGAATTAAACACAGTGCAAGTAATTGCAGCACGCACAGAACAAAATACAGTAAGCAAGATGAGCTTAAAAGTTTACAGTCTCGTTGCTACTATGTTTACCAGAATAAGAATTAAATAATTTGATTGACTGAAAACAATAGCCGAATTAATATTTTTAGTTTGAATGGTTGGCCCGTAAGCCGACCATTTTTTTATTGCACTAACCCGCTTCATTTTTTGATCCGATAGCTATCGGATTCACTTTTTGAATTACGTTTGTCTGAAAATAATACGCTCAACAAATTTTTATTTATGGATATTGAACTTATAAGAGAAGATACTGTTGGTTGCACTGATAAGATTTTTCTAAACAGTGCAGGTTCATCATTGATGCCAAAAATTGTTGTTGATAAAATGATTGCTTACTTAAAAGAGGAAGAAGAAAATAGTGGATATGAAGTGGCTCGTTTAAGAGCGAATGAAATAGATGAGTTTTATCCTGAAATCGCGAAGCTTATTAACTGTGATGCGCGAAATATTGCATTTGCGTATAATGCTACTGATGCTTATGCCAAGGCATTATCATCAATTCCATTTAAAAAAGATGATTTCATTTTAACCACCAATGATGATTATGTTTCAAACCAGATTGCATTTTTATCATTACAAAAAAGATTTGGCATCAAAATAATAAGGAGTGATAATTTAGAAAATGGCGATATTGATTTAAACAATTTTGAAGAACTGATTAAGCTGCATCAACCTTTGTTAGTATCGCTAACACACATTCCCACCAACTCAGGTCTTGTACAAAATGCAGAAGCAGTTGGAAAAATTTGTAAAAAATATGACATATTATATTTGTTAGATGCCTGTCAGTCTATCGGTCAATTAGTTGTTGATGTTAAAAAAATTGAATGTGATTTTTTGAGCGCAACGGGAAGAAAATTTTTGCGTGGACCGCGAGGTACAGGTTTTTTATATGTTTCAGACAAAGCGTTAGATATGGGTTTGGAGCCTTTATTTATTGATATGCGCGGAGCAGATTGGATTAACACAAATGAATATAAAATTCAGTCGAGCGCTAAACGCTTTGAACTTTGGGAATTGAATTGTGCATCTCTCATTGGACTTGCTGAGGCAGTTCGTTATGCAAACAACATCGGATTAGAAAATATTTACGAATACAATCAAACTCTTATTAAAAAGCTGAGAGAAAATTGCTCGCAAATAGCAGGGTTGAAATTATTAGACCTGGGCATTGAATTAAGCAACATACTAACATTCAGGATTGATGGATTTGAAAGAAATGAGATTGAGGAAGCTTTAAGAAATGCAAATGTTGTTTTTTCAGTTAGCGGCAAAGAGAATGCTTTTATAGACTTTGATAAGAAAGGAATTGATTGGGCTATAAGATTTTCGCCACACTACTTCAATACACTTGAGGAAATTGAGAGAGTCACAGAAATTGTAAAAGGGATGAGAAATAAGTGATGATATTTTCAGATGATTAAGAGTTACAGCTTAACAATTTTCTTCACACCAATAGAAACTCCTGAATCAAAAACATTTACAAAATAAATTCCGTTTTGCAGACTACTAATGTTGAGTTTAAAATTATCATCACCTGCATTTCCTGTTTCAAAATTTTCATTCATAACTTCTTTACCTAAAGCATCATAAATTTTTACAGAAGCATTTTTATTAAAAAGGTGAAACGCATTTATAGTTATAAGATTTTCTGCAGGTACAGGATAAACCATAAACTCTGTTGTTCCAAACAGCTCTTCTTCGCCAGCAGGATTGCATGTACCCGGTAAGTTTACATCCATCCAGGCGAGCCTATCTATTATCCATTGTTTGGTTTGAGCAATTTCTTCAGCATAAGTATTAGCTAATGGTGCAGGATTAGGCCATACGTAACTTCCGAGAATAGGCCATTGCTGAAAATGCCGGTCTTTTGCCTGGTCCAAAAGTGACGCTATAGAATCCATTTCATGAAAAATATAAGTTGTATCGAGTACTGTATTTCTCAAAGTCATCCACCGACATTTGAGATGGTTTTTATATTGACCGTCAAGCAATAAACGTTTCCACCAAAATGATAAGTCGGCACTGCAATAATCTGTAATCCTGTATGCCCAACCGGAAGTTACTTCATTGTTACAATAATCGGCATTGTGCCATCCAAGGTTAAAATCCCATTGTGGCCCCATTTGAATTTTACCGCCATTGCTATCTTTATCTTTAAAGAAAAAGGTTGACAACCGATAACCATCAACGTTCTTTGCCAATTCGTTGAGAATAAAATAATCAATGAATGAATATTCATCAGCATATTTTCTCCAGCCTGTTACCGGATTATAAAAAGTGACTGAAGCCATGGCATCTTCAAAGCTATCAACATATTGCTGAATGTAATTATATTGAACCGGTAAAATATTCTGAGATTTAGGATATGTGCACTGGTATAGCATTTGATTAGAAGTATTGTTAACCGGATCAGGCGGATACGATGATGCCCAGTAAGGACCATTAATACGATCTATTTTTACAATGTATCCACCAGTTAAGTCATCGCCTGTTGTATCGGTAAGTGTCAGCTTTGCAATATCCAACCTTCCATTACCTTGCTTAATTGTTTCAGTTAATTCATAAATCCCAACATATTGACCGTTTAAAACCATTTCACAAAATTTCCCCTTCACAGCCCAGCGATTCATATCATTGCTCAATTGATATGTGAGCCAGTTGCGCATCATACTTTTATCGGTATAAGGTGCATAAAGTATCCAGTCATTATCTGCTGCCATTCCCAATAAAACTGTATCCAAATTATTGCCTGCACTGTCACGCGTTTCAATACTGTATTGCTTTTGAGGAAAACCTGCAGAACTTGAACCGCGAACCTCTATTCCGATAAAACCATTGTAGCCATTAAATGAATCAGTAATATGATTAATCATGCCGGGACCGTTATCAATAATGCCCATGTGGGCGGTAATTTTCGGATCATTAGGAATACCCTGCCCGTTAGTGTTAACTACAACTATCGGAAGATCAGATGATGTAAAAATTATGGCTGTTGCAGGATTAGTTCCAAACATAATGCTCCAGGTAAATAATACTCCGTAATCAGCAAAAGGATAAGTATCCTGGACGTGAAGCTTCCAATCACCGTTAGGGTTTTGTCCGTTGTTAACTATGCCGAGTTGCCCTTGCGGTTTAAAGGTTCCGGTGAATGGGGCAGTGCCTTGCGAAATAGGCGTTGTTGCGTAATAATTAAAACACGTATTAGTGTAATTATCATCACCTCCACCGTTTGCCGAAGTGAGCAATACTTGTGTGCCATCAGGGGCAACGAGATAAATATCAAGATCGCTATCCCATGTATGAATAAGATCAATGCAAACTGTTTCTACACCAAAATTATCTGTATCCACTACATTAGGAAGACCGCTTGCAGTTATTGTAAAATCAATGCTATTACCGTTATCGGGAATGGTATCACCTGTTCCGGTGAATGTTTGCGCTTTTAAAAAGCCGCAACTGAATATGATAATTGAAATGGTTAGAAAGTATTTAATCTTCATAGAATTTTTAATTGTTTCTGTAAATATAGGTTTTTAAAAAGCATTAGTCTAAAAACTGAACAACTGATGCAATATTGAAAAAAAATTTTATGTCACACCAGCAATTAATAATTTAAAAAACGCCTTGTAAAATATTTACAAGGCGTTTTCTTAAAATTAAGATGAAGTTTCTTACTGCACTACTAATTTCTTATATTCATTTCCATTTTCACCAACTATGATAATATTGTAAACTCCTTTTGTAAAGTTACTCACATCAATGGTTTGCGAACCTGTGCTTTCATCATTAGTTGTTACTTTCCATTCATTTATTTTTTTCCCTACCATATCATACATCATTGCAATATACTCATGATTAGGTAAACCTTGTAAACTAATACTAACAAAATCGGTCGCGGGGTTTGGAACTATGTCAACTGCTAATTCCTCTTGCTGCCAGTTTTCTGCAAGTTTGCAGTTTATGGTAACAGTCAAAGCATTTGAAGTTTTTGTACAACCGTTTGCATTGGTAATTTTAACTTTATAAGTTCCGGCCTGAGTGGCAGTATAGCTTGATACTGTCGCACCTGCAATATTCACATTATTGCGTTTCCACAGATAAGTGAGTCCGGTGCCTGTTGTAGCATTAAAAACAACACTGCCTCCTGCACAAAATGTGGTGGGACCACTGGCAGTAATCTTAGCAGTTGGAGCAAAAGTTACCTGAACCGAATTTGAAGTAGCTGAACAGCCACCCGTTTTTGTAACTACTACCTTATAGGTTCCGTTAACGGTAGTGGTATAGCTGGAGGAGACAGCTCCTGCAATCACAACATTATTTTTATACCATTGATAAGTAAGGCCAACAGCGTAAACAGATTCAAGTGTATAG
Source organism: Bacteroidia bacterium (assembly GCA_039931675.1). Taxonomy (GTDB): domain Bacteria; phylum Bacteroidota; class Bacteroidia; order AKYH767-A; family OLB10; genus JAEUTH01. The sequence continues at coordinate 6,559 of JBDTRM010000095.1, forward strand.
GCAGTACCTGTGCAAGCTGTTACAGCAGCGTTACCTTTTATAAATGCAGTTGGCGTGCAACCACCTGAACTCAATTTTTTAATCATTCCTGATGTGTAACAAACAGCATATAATTCACCGTATCTGTCTTCACCGAAACTTACAATTTCCCAATCAGCCTGATCATTCAAATCAGTTTCAATAAAAGAAGTTTTGCTTACTTTCTCAATCATCCGCATTTTGCCAGAGCAATAATCTGAGAAAATATATTTCCCGAATAATTCGCCATTAAGCCCGCCACGGTAAACATATCCTCCGCTAACAGAACAGCCACCTGCAGGACTGTGAACATATTCATATACAGGATATGTTATTGACGTTGAAACCGGGCAATTGACAGAAGTATTATAAACATGATTGCCTTCATAGCAGCGCCATCCGTAATTCATTCCACCCGGACTTGCGGCCGGCTGATAATTTATTTCCTCGTAAAGACTTTGACCAACATCGCCAATCCACATATCACCTGTGTAGCTATCAAAACTCCAGCGCCAAGGATTACGAAGACCTTTGGCCCATATTTCGGGAAGCACAGAAGAACTTCCGTAATATGGATTTGAAGGAGGGCTTGAATAGGGTGTTCCGTTATTAACATCTATACGTAATATTTTACCCAACTTTTCAAGATCATTTTGCGAACGATTATCGGGATCACCTCCTGAACCTCCGTCACCCTGGCCAATATACAAATAGCCATCTTTGCCAAACTGCATACAACCGCCATTATGATTTGAATAAGGCTGAGTAATATTCATCAGAACCATCTCAGTAGTTTCATCCATGCGGTTAACATCAGTAGCACTTCTCGTAAACCTTGAAATTACCGTATTACCAGCAAGGTTAATGTAATTAACATAAATGTACCCGTTAACTGCATAGTTAGGATGAAAGGCCATTCCCAACAATCCCTGCTCACCTCCATTTTGATTAACACGACTGAAAATATTGAGAAATGCAGTTGTATTAATTACACCATTCAAATCACAAATATAAATCTGACCATTCTGTAACAATACAAACAGGCGATCGTCACCACAATTATAAATTCCTACAGGGCCACCATAAGGTCCGCTGAATGAATTGAGCGCAATAACCGGCTGCGCTTTGCTTACTGAGCAATTAAAAATAATTGCCAAACCAAATACAAACAAACTTAAGAGGGGGAGTGAAAATTTCCTTTTCATAGATAATTAAAATTTAAGAGTTAAAAAAAATTATTGATCGTTATTCAATTTCATAGACAAAAAATCATATCAGATTCGGGAAGAATCATTGCAACAGGTTAACTACTCTTGTTCGATTGAAAGCATAGCAATGCCGCTAAACCATCAATGGTTAAAAAACAAAAAGGTTAACTTTAAAAAAGATGAAATTGTAATGGAAGAAACGGGGGATAAAAACTAATACGTCCGTGTAGCGTATTTAGCTTTTGTTATTTGCAAAAATGCAAACGTTAACTTATTAAAAGATTCAATCAGAAAGAACTTAATAATTGGGAGTGACAATTAATAGAGTGCAATAATACGAAGTTTTTTTAAACCCGCAAATGAAAATGTTGTTTTTTATACGTTAATATTTATAATTATAGTGTAAACAAATGAATATCATTGGTAAAAATTTATTAGCAAAAAAGATTGTTTAACCTTTGATAATGAAAACGTCCCGTAAAAACATTTACAGGACGTTCTTATAAAGAGCAATACTGCCTTCTTACTGCACTACTAATTTCTTATACTCATTTCCGTTTTCACCAATTATTATAAGGTTATAAATTCCTTTATTCAAGCTACTAACATCAATAGTATGCGAAGCTACACTTTCATCATTGGTTATTACTTTCCATTCATTTATTTTTTTCCCAACCATATCATACATCATTGCTACATATTGGTGATTGGGTAAGCCTTGTACGTTAATACTAACAAGATCGCTTGCGGGGTTTGGAATTACATCAATGTTCAATTGTTCATTCTGCCATTGCTCTGCAAGTTTGCAGTTTATAGTAACAGTTATAACATTTGAGTTTTTTATACAGCCATTAGCATTGGTAATTTGCACTTTATAATTTCCCGGCTGCGTGGCAGTATAGTTTGCACCTGTTGCTCCACCAATAGCTATATTATTTCGTTTCCACTGATAACCAAAGCCTGTTCCTATAGTTGCATTAAAGGTTACACTTCCACCTGCGCAAAATGTTATAGGTCCGCCTGCAGTTATTTTAGAAATAGGAGAAAATATAACTTTAACTGAATTTGAAGTAGCTGTGCAGCCACCCGTTTTATTAACAACTACAGTGTAGTTTCCGCCATTTGTTACGGGATAATTAGCAGATATTGCTCCACTGATCAAAACATTATTCTTAAACCATTGATAAGTTAAACCGGCACCATATATGGCCTGAAGGTTATAAGGGGTTCCTCCACATGTATTTATAGTTGAATTTCCTTTAATAAATGCCGTAGGTGAACAGCCAGCTGAGCTTAATTTTTTAATAGAGCCCGAACTGATATAACACACATATAATTCTTCATTCACGTCTTCTCCGAAACTTGAAATTTCATTGTTTGGCTGGTCGCTTAAATCAGTTTCAATAAAGGTGGATGTTCCGGTTTTTTCAATCATTCGCATTTTTCCCGAACAATAATCTGCAAAAATATACTTGCCAAACAATTCACCATTTAATCCTCCGCGATATACATAACCACCGGTTACGGAACATCCCGTAAGTGAACCATGCGTATATTCAAATACAGGAAATGTTAGTGCAGAAGCAGCAGGACAATTGCTTGAAGTATTATATACATGATTGCCTTCATAACAACGCCATCCATAATTGATACCGCCTATGCTGCCTGCCGGTTGGTAATCTATTTCTTCGTAAATGTCTTGTCCCACATCACCAATCCACATATCGCCTGTGTAACTGTCAAAACTCCAGCGCCATGGATTACGAACTCCTTTCGCCCATATTTCCTGCAAGGCGCTGGTGCTTCCATAATTGGGATTGGATGGAGGAATTGAATAAGGGTTTCCGCTATTCACATCAATACGTAAGAACTTACCTAATCTTTCTAAATTATTTTGTGCGCGACCGCCAGGATCTCCCGCTGAACCACCGTCACCCTGTGCAATGTACAGGTAACCATCTTTACCAAAATGAATACAGCCGCCATTGTGATTGGAATATGGCTGCGTTATTGTCATAAGGATAAACTCAGTGGTTTCGTCCATACGGTTAATATTTGAAGCACTGCGCGTAAACCTTGAGACGATTGTGTTGCCCGAAAGATTAATATAATTAACATATATGTATCCGTTAGTTGCATAGTTTGGATGAAAGTCCATTCCTAATAAACCTTGTTCTCCGGCATTCTGGGTAACACGTGCGTGAATATCGAGAAAAGGAGTCGTGTTTTTAACTCCGTTCAAATCGCAGATATAGATGTAACCCGATCGTTCCATAACAAACAAACGGTTATCTCCGCAATTAAAAATACCTAAGGGAGAAGAGTAAGGTCCACTGAAATTATTTAAAGTAATAACAGGCTGAGCTTTACCAATGGAGCAATTAAATATAATTGCAATGCATGAAACTAATAACAACAAGCAACGGTGAGTGATTTCTCTTTTCATAATATAATTTGAATTAAATGTTTATTAATAGCGATCAAATGGTTAAACATTGCTATCAATAAAATTCATTGCTTCCTGGTATTTAATGCGAATGCATTTGCATAACTAAAAAGTAGCATCACGCTATACCATCAGCAGCTTTTAAAATAAAATGCTTAACTGTACTGAAATTGTAATGGGGGATTAGAGGGGGGGAACAAAAACTGTTATATGAGAAAGTAAACATTTGTTTTCGTAAATAACATATATACAAAAGTGGATCCATAAATTAAACAATCAGAAAAACGCCACAACAAATTCCTATTGTATTGAAAAAGTATTTGCAAGAATTTTTAATTACGATTGGTTTATGGTTTCTCTTAAAGCATTAGATATATCTACAAAGTTAACTACTGATTATCTGATATATTTAAGAATTCGGTGATCATTTATTACGCGTTTTTTAGAATTATAAAATTAAAAACCCACTTTTAAAATGGTTAATATTTAATTGGGCAATTTGAGGCAATTGAGAAATTTATTTCACGCTACATTCCCCACTTCCCTACTCCATTTTCAAAGTATGTCCCATTTTATCCTGCTTGGTTTTAAGATATTCGTGATTATGGACATTTGATTTTATGATAATGGGAATATTCTCGATGATTTCTAAACCATAACCGATAAGACCTGCACGTTTAGTTGGATTGTTAGTCATTAAAAGCATTTTGCAGACTCCTAAATCACGCAGTATTTGTGCTCCCACTCCATATTCCCGTTCGTCAATTTTAAAACCCAGTTCAACGTTTGCCTCCACTGTATCGCGACCCATCTCCTGTAATTTATATGCCTTTAACTTGTTAAGTAAACCTATTCCACGTCCCTCCTGATTAATATAAACAATAACTCCTTTGCCTTCTTTGTCAATCATCTCCATTGCTTTGTGCAATTGAGGCCCACAGTCGCAGCGGCACGAACCAAATATATCTCCTGTTAAACAGGATGAATGAACACGCACCAATACAGGTTCATCTTTTTGCCATTGGCCTTTTACTAATGCGAGATGTTCCTGTCCTGTATTGGTTTGCCTGTAAGCATGCAATTCAAAATCGCCATAAGCAGTGGGCATTTGCACCACAACTTCTTTCTCAATAAGTGATTCTGTTTTTAAACGATATGAAATTAAATCTTCAATTGAGATTATTTTCAGATTAAATCTTTCTGCAATTTTAAATAGGTTGGGAAGCCTTGCCATCGTTCCGTCCTCATTCATAATTTCAACTAACACACCCGCAGGTTCAAATCCTGCTAATCTTGCAAGGTCAATAACGGCTTCAGTATGCCCACTTCTGCGCAAGACGCCACCATTGCGGGCACGTAAAGGAAAAATATGGCCTGGGCGACCCAGTTCTTCAGGTTTTGTAGCAGGGTCAATCAATGCCTGAACAGTTTTAGCACGGTCACTCACCGAAATTCCAGTGGTGCAGCCATGCCCGAGTAAGTCAACAGAAACGGTAAACGGAGTTTCATGAATGGAAGTATTATCAGTTACCATCATATTAAGACGCAGTTCTTCGCAACGCTCTTCTGTTAAAGGAGCACAGATCAATCCACGGCCATGTGTTGCCATAAAGTTGATAATCTCAGGAGTTACGTTATGTGCAGCAGTAATAAAATCACCTTCATTCTCGCGGTCCTCATCATCTACCACAATAACAATCTTTCCATTTCTAATATCATCCAATGCTGATTCAATACTGTCTAATTTATTTTTCATACAATTCCATTTTAGTATTATGGGTGCAAAAGTAGGAAATATGAAAATAAGGATATATGGAAACAACCATATATGAAAATCGGAATTGGGATGTTAGGATAGTTGACGCGAAATCTTACCCATTTAGTCATCGCCAATTTACCCTATTTCCTTATTACCAATTCCCTAGTATCAGCTCCATGTTTGATTTTTATGAAAGCGTGATGCAATAGCCACAAATGGATAAACTGCAATCATTATTAACTCTAAAAACGGTGAAAGCCAGATTAAGTCACGCTCCTGGAGCTTTTTAAAATTTCCATTTATGATAATGAGCATTGCAATAATCCTTAAACCAAAAAGCGATGCGACAATAGGAACCTGAATTTGCAATGCGAGTAATACAATTCCCATCAACCAAAAAACAGTTTGACTTACATGAAATAATGCCAATGAAATTTTATGTCGAAAGCGATAATATTTATTCGTACTCAAATGACGTTTCTTTTGTTTGAACCAATCGCCCCATGTTTCTTTTGGTTTTGAATATGTGAAGGCATCGGGTATAACACAAACAGCTACATTTTTTCTTGTTGCGCTTTCATTCACAAACAAATCATCATCGCCTGAAAGTAAATGTTGATGTTTTGCAAATCCTTTTTTCTCAAAGAAAAGTTCTTTTTTATAAGATAAATTTCTTCCAACGCCCATATAAGCATTTCTTCCCAGAGCATAATTAAGAAACAACATGCTGTTAAAAGCAGTTTCAAATCTTATCCATTTATTTAGTAATGAAGGTTCCTTCATGTATGCTCCGTAGCCAAGCACAATTTCTTTTCCTTCGGTATAAGATTTCATCATTTCTGCAATCCAGTTTTCTGATGCAGGTTCGCAATCGGCATCGGTCATCAGCATGCGCTCATATTGTGCAGCTTTAATTCCCAAAGCAAGTGCAAATTTTTTTCCATGACGGTAACGTTCTTGTTCCTTTAAAGTAACTACTTTAAGATTTTCATAACGTTTTTCCATTACTTCAAGGTAAAGTTCAGTTTCGTCCCACGAACAATCATTAACCACTACAACCTGGAATTGGGGATAATTTTGATTAAGAATTTTTTCAAGATAAGTGCGCAGGTTTTTTATTTCATTACGGGCACATATAATAACTGATACCGGTGGTTGTTCAAGTGACAAAGATTTTGGTTTGCGTCTTACAAGTCTTGAAAAAACCACTGAAAAATAAATGAGTTGTATGAATACGAAAAAAGCAAAGACTCCTGTTAAAATGTATTGAAGCAAAAGTTCATCAAAATGAAAACTAATATTATTGAAATCCATATTCAGGTTTAAGAAACAAAGTGGCCAAAAGTAGATTTTTTGGTTATAGCTAAAGTTAATTGACAGAATTAAGATATTAACAAAACAATTGTCAGAAGCATCCAACTTGCAATAAATGTGATTGCAAAAGGAAGTATTCTATTTTTGCGCGCCCCTTACTGTCTCCTGTTCGTCATTGCGAGGCACGAAGCAATCTGTTGAGGTTTAACAGATTTTAATTTCATTAGCTTATCAAATCATTGAAAACAGCCGTAGTCATTTTAAATTACAATACACGAAAACTATTGGATGAATTACTTCCTATAGTGATTGCTCACTCTCAACATGCAGCAAGAATTATTGTGGCTGATAACTGCTCTCCTGATGATTCAGTTCAGCTCATTAAAACAAAATATCCTCAAGTTGAACTAATTGTAAATGAATCTAACGGAGGTTTTGCTAAAGGCTACAATGATTGTTTAAAATATGTAAATGCAGAATATATTTTACTGCTTAACAGCGATGTAGAAGTTACAGAAAACTGGATTGAACCTTTAATTAATATTTTAGATAATGATTCAACTGTTGCTGGAGTTCAGCCTAAAATCAAAGCATATCAAAATAAAAAAAATTTTGAATTTGCAGGAGCAAGTGGTGGCTTTATAGATAAGTATGGGTTTCCATTTTGTCGTGGACGCATTTTTGATTCACTCGAAACTGATAATGGACAATACAATGATTCGAGAGAAGTATTCTGGACTACAGGTGCATGCATGTTAATTCGCAAAAAAATATTTGATGAACATCGGGGTTTTGACGAAGATTTTTTTGCACACATGGAAGAGATTGATTTGTGCTGGCGTATTCAGAATGCAGGATATCGCCTGATGGTCGAGCCTGCTTCAATTGTTTATCATATTGGCGGCGGAACCCTGGATGCTGCAAGTCCCCAAAAAACATTTTATAACTTTCGCAATAACCTGTTGATGTTACATAAAAATCTGCCATCATCAAAACTGTATTACATACTATTCATCAAACTTATTTTAGATGGAATAGCTGCTTTACGATTTTTAGCGATTAACGGAGTTCCACATTTTATGGCAGTGTTTAATGCCCATATATATTTTTATAATAATCTTAAACACCGAAACCAAATAAGAAAATCAGCTCAGGAAAAAGCTGTCCGTTATTATGAGAAAAACATTTACAAAGGCAGCTTGGTTGTTCAGTATTTTTTAATGAAGCGAAAAATTTTTTCTGAACTGAAAAATAAATTTTAATTATTGATTCCTCCATTTTTACAGTTCAATAATTGCATTGTTTCTAAAAGCTGAATGTTCATTATTGCGCACATATCCTAATTGATTGGTTAGCATCAAAGTGTTGCCGATTTTAAAATCGGGAGTGTTAACATGATGATGTCCGTAAATCCAATACTGCACATTACTATAACTGATGAAATCGTAAAGTTCAGTTGCAAATGCCTCATTTATATTACTGTTTCTATACTGCTCAGGATAATGCTGTAATGTTGGAACATGATGCGTTACCACAATCCGCTCTCTTTGAGTTTCAGTTGCCAATGCAGTTTTCAAAAACATAAAATCATTTTCATGAAGTATATTAAAATCATTAGGTGTTAATTTTTTACCGGTGTATTTTATCCAGCTAAAATCAGAAACACTTTGTTGTATTACCATTTCATTTTGTGGCCGGATGTGACTCCATAATGTAGAGAATACCAACTCTGCATTTTTGTAAATAATGGTTTGATTATTTATTAGCAAAACATTCTCACGTATTTTTTGTTGCAACGGATTTTTTACATCAGCCATATCGAAGGCATAATACTCATGGTTGCCCGGTATCCAATAAACTCTTTCAAAATTATCTGCAACAAAATCTAAAAACTCACACGGTTGGTTGTGAAATGCAAAAGGAAGTATGTCGCCTGCAAGCAGTAATATCTCTCCGATGGCTTTGATAGGATGTTCTTTAAGAAAGTTTTTATTTTCCTTAAACTCTAAATGCAAATCAGAGCAGTATTGGATTTTCATTTCTATCTTTTCTTTTTTGCTTCCAATCTCTTTATTGCCCTATCCAAATCATCCTCGGCTTGGTCTAATCTTTTTCTTTCGTCCGTTTTATATTTTTCAAATTCAGCAAAGGCAAAGGCTTCTGCCGCTTCATGCGAATTTTTTCCGTGGTGATTTAAAATTTCTCTATCGTTGAGAGTAAGAAAACCATGCAGTTTTTTAATCCAGTCTTTCATATACATGGGCTTGCGTTGCAGCGCCTGCAATTCGGCAAACTCCAGGTACTGATTTACGATGCGGTTGAGTTGGTTCAGTTCATCTTCATTCAAATAGTTTTTAGCAATAATCACATCCTGCTTTTTTATTTCACTGCCAGGGAAGTTTGTCAATCCCATGTTTGTTTTTTTAGCATCTGCTCTTTGCATAATGAGTTCGGCAGCAGTGTGTGCATGTATTGCCCAATGAAATTTATTTTGTACCGAAGCAAAAAATTCATTGGTGGCATCAGTATTTGTTTCATAATCAATACTGGTTGCATAAATGTCGCATACTTTGCGATAAAAAACTCTTTCGCTGCTGCGAATGTCACGAATACGGGCAAGCAATTCATCAAAATAATTATTCCTTGCCTCTTTCAACCGCTCATCATCCATCACAAAACCTTTGATGATATATTCTTTCAATCGCTGAGTTGCCCAAATTCTAAAATGGGTAGCGACATGTGATTGCACACGGTAGCCAACAGATATTATCACATCTAGGTTATAGTACAAAATATCACGTGTAACACTTCGTGTTCCCTCTTTTTGAACTTGTGCAATTTTTGCACAAGTTCCTTCGTCAGATAATTCTTCAGTTTCATAGATGTTTTTTATGTGTTTAACGATTGAAGTTCGGTCGGTTTGAAATAATTCAGCCAACTGATATTGACTAAGCCAGATAGTTTCATTTTCCAGCTTAACATCAATTCGCGTGAATCCATCAGGCGATTGATAAATCAGAATTTCAGTTTTTTGTTTCATTATTTTCTACTTTATTTTTTGTCATTGGTGCTTGTATTTCTATCATATCAAGGATGTCCTCTAAATGATATTTATTTTTAATTTAACCATATCGAGGTATTCCTCGAAATGGTCAAATTCCTAACTCTCATAACCCTTTTTTCAGTCTTTACGTGGTTAAGGCTCCGAAAAAATTTGCAAATTATTCAAGTAGTATTTAATAAAAAAGGAAACAAAAACTTATTTCAAAAAAGGAATCTTAACCACTCTTGCTTTAATATTTTTATCACGAATTGAAATAAAAATATCCATGCCTTCGGTAGCGAATTCTTTTGAAACATAACCCATACCGATTGCTTTATTAAGTGAAGGTGATTGAGTTCCAGATGTTACAAACCCTATTTTATTTCCCTGTGTATCGTTGATTTGATAATGATGACGCGGAATTCCTTTGTCAACCATTTCAAAGCCTACTAACTTGCGGGTTATACCTTCTTCTTTTTGTTTTTTAAGATTGGCTGAGTTGGTAAACTCTTTAGTGAATTTTGTTATCCATCCAAGTCCTGCTTCAATTGGCGAGGTCGTATCATCAATATCATTTCCATATAAACAGAAACCCATTTCCAAACGCAAAGTATCACGGCAACCCAATCCTGCCGGTTTAATATCAAACTCTTCACCTGCTTTCATAATTGCATCCCACATCATTTCAGAATTTTCGTTTTCAAAATAAATTTCAAACCCTCCTGCACCTGTGTAACCTGTATTTGAAACCACAACATTTTTAACGCCATTAAAAACTCCCTTTTTAAATGTATAGTAAGGAATGTCGGTAAGATTAATTTCTGTTAACTTTTGTAAAACATTAATTGCATTGGGTCCCTGAATCGCCAGCAAGGAAGTTTTGTCTGAGATATTATGCATCTCAACATTCCTGGTATTGAACTTCACTAACCAGTTCCAATCTTTTTCAATGTTGGATGCATTAACTACAAGCATATAGGTAACCTCATCAATTCGATAAACCAACAGGTCATCAACTATTCCGCCTGTTTCATTGGGGAAGCAAGAGTATTGAATTTTGCCATCTGTGAGTTTTGAACCATCGTTGGACGTGGTGCGTTGAATTAAATCTAAAGCATCAGCGCCTTTCAAAATAAATTCTCCCATGTGTGAAACATCAAACATTCCAACGCTGTTGCGTACTGCATGATGTTCGATAGTTATGCCTTCATATTGAACCGGCATATTGTATCCCGCAAAGGGAACCATTTTGGCCCCTAATGAAATGTGCTTTTGATTTAGGGCAACTAATTTTACTTCTGATAATGTTGATGTTTCCATAATTGAAATATTTTATTTGTTAATTTTTATGATTCAAGAATTTCAAACTTAGCCGCTAAGGCACAAGGACACAAAGAAATTATCTAAATAAACTTAGTGACTTCGTGCCTTTGTGGCAATTTCATTTACTGTATTAATTCACTAAAGTGTTGTAAATATTTTGATTGCTGCGAATGTATTGAATACTTTTCTACTACAGTTTGTCGGGCAGCCTTTCCAATTTTTTTTCTTAGCTCTTCATCTTCAATCAGCATTGAAATTTTTTCAATCCACTCTTCATCTGTCTTGGCGAGAAAACCATTTATACCATCTTCAATTATTTCAGTGTTCACTCCTATTGGCGACATTACCGCTGCAATTTCAAGCGCCATGTATTGCAAACCTTTTAACCCGCATTTGCCCTTGCTCCATTCATCATCAGGCAAAGGCATGATGCCGATATTTATTTCACTTAACTCTTCCAGTTCACTTTCGCGATTCCATGTTATTCCTTTTATTCCAAGTTTTTCATTTACAAAACTACTATCACCTATTACTTTGAAATAAATTTTATCACCATACTTTTCTTTTAATTTTTCAAGTGCATTTAATGCAAGATTAAAATGTTTGATAGTAGTTACACTCCCACTCCAGCCAATGCAGATTTTTGATTTTTCAGTTGCAGTTTTCTTTCTCACATATTCATCTGTATCAATTGTAGTTGGGATAACTTTTACATTTTTATTGAACTGCTGTGCATAATCAAATAAGTATTGATTGCCGGCAATAACTAAATCGCTCATGGCAATTATATCTTCTGTTTTTTCGGGTCGCTTGAATCTTGCAAATTTTTTATTCGCATCCGATACATCGTGATGCCAGATTGCATCATCAAAATCATAAACCACGCGTGCACCTGAACGCTTAAATTGTTTTTCAAAAAAAGTAGTGCCTGTCATAAATGCTTCGCGTTGAATAAAAATAATATCATAAGTGGATGAACGGATAACATGTTGTAAGCGCATCATAATGTATCCCCAGAAAATTAAAATCTTACGGAAAATACTTTTCGGATGATAAAAAATCCTGTCAGTTCGCTTACTGATTAGAGGAGCCATGTTGCACTCAAAACCATTAGCCTGTAGAAAATAAAAATATTGCTCAAACCTGAATCGTTGACTGGGGGCGCGATTCATGCGATGCGGAGCAACAAATAATATTCGGGGCATGTGTGTTAGGGAAATAAGGAGATAGGGAAATAGGGAAATAAGGGAATAAGGGAATTCGTCATTGCGAGGAACGAAGCAATCTTTTCATGGTTTCATAGTTACTTTAAGTTTTCCATTTCCCCTTCACTTTCACCATCGCCTTCACTTTCTCTTCCACCTTCACCTTCACTTAAATTTATAAATGGATAACTTCTCCATAAGCCGCAGCAGTTGCTTCCATCACAGCTTCGCTCATGGTAGGATGAGGATGAACAGATTTTAAAATTTCATGTCCTGTGGTTTCGAGATTTCTTGCTACAACAATTTCGGCAATGATTTCGGTTACGTTTGCGCCAATCATGTGTACTCCAAGAAGCTCACCGTACTTTGCATCGTAAATTACTTTGATAAAGCCATCGGCTGCACCTGCAGCTTTCGCTTTGCCTGAGGCACTAAACGGAAACTTGCCAATCTTTAATTCATAGCCTGCTTCCTTCGCAGATTTCTCTGTATAACCAACCGAAGCAATTTCAGGAGAACAATAAGTACATCCCGGTATATTGTTATAGTTAAGCGGATGCGGATTTTGTCCTGCAATTTTTTCAACGCAAATAATTCCTTCGGCTGATGCAACGTGAGCCAAAGCTTGTCCTTTTACAACATCACCAATCGCAAAAATGCCTGGTAAGTTGGTTTGATAAAAATCATTCACAATTATCTTTCCTTTATCAACTACAATTCCCAAATCTTCCAAACCTATATTCTCAATGTTACTTGCAATACCAACTGCGCTTAATACTGCTTCGGCTTCAATTGTTTCTTCGCCCTTTTTTGTCTTTACTTTTATTTTGCAAACAGCACCTGATGTATCCACTGATTCAACAGATGAATCTGTCATAACAGCAATCCCTGCCTTTTTAAATGAACGTTCCAATTGTTTTGAAACTTCTTCATCCTCAACAGGAACAATTGCGGGTAAAAATTCTATGAGTGTAACCTTTGTTCCCATTGCATTATAAAAATATGCAAACTCACTTCCTATTGCCCCGCTTCCCACCACAACCAATGATGCAGGCTGCTTAGGTAAATTCATTGCTTCGCGATAACCGAAAATTTTCTTACCGTCTTGTTTAAGGTTGGGCAATTCACGCGAGCGTGCGCCTGTGGCTATAATAATGTTGGTTGCTTCATATATAGTTTGCGTTCCATCGGCAGCAGTGACTTGTAATTTTTTTCCTGCCACTAACTTTCCCGTTCCCATTATCACATCAATCTTATTCTTCTTCATGAGGAACTGAACGCCTTTGCTCATGCCATCTGCCACTCCGCGGCTGCGCGCTATCACTTTATTGAAATCAGCTTTGCCGCCTTCAACTGTTATTCCATAATCGGCAGCATGATTGAGATATTCAAAAACCTGTGCGCTTTTTAACAGCGCTTTGGTGGGAATACATCCCCAGTTTAAACAAATTCCACCCAGGCTTTCGCGTTCAACTATTGCGGTTTTCAATCCTAATTGCGAAGCGCGGATTGCAGCAACATAGCCACCCGGGCCGCTGCCTAACACTATTAAATCGTATTGCATATATTTTGGTTTTTTAAAAAGTGGGGCGAAAGTAATTAATTGGTTTAAAGATTGAGGTTTGAAGTTTGAAGTTCATTGACGCGGCTTAATCCGTGGGCTACACCCACGGTTACTCACAGGGAAGCCCTTCAGGCTTCACCTCGTCCGACCGTGAAACCACGAAGTGGTTGCCTGTGAATAGCCACCGGTGAAACCGGTGGAATATCGGTCGTATAGTGTTCGTCCACGTTAATCCGTGGGCTACACCCACGGTTACTCACAGGGAAGCCCTTCAGGCTTCTTCTCGTCCGACTGTGAAACCACGAAGAGGTGGCCTGTGAATAGCCACCGGTGAAACCGGTGGATGTGAGAGAACAGTTTTTAAACAATAAAACAATTGTCAAAATTTGATTTAGTTTGTGAGCAAATAAAAAGAAATGCAAGACTACATCTCCATAAACAAAAAACTCTGGAATGATAAAACGAAAGTTCATATCAACTCTGAGTTTT
>JBDTRM010000096.1:0-5139 GCA_039931675.1 Bacteroidia bacterium
AAGGCATAAATTTCGCATCGGTATGTATGTATTTAAAAAATGCTTTTAAGTCACCTTTAAAACCTGTTTCATCTTTTACTTTTTCCATTTCACTTTTTAATCGCGCAACTTCCTTTTCCCCGATGGCATAAATTTCATCAGGAGTTAAATTAGTTGTTGTCCAGAATTTTGCTTCGTAAGCATAATATTCTTTTCCATTCGGGATGTCTGAAATCCCATGCGTAGTGCGGCATTTCGGGATGTACTCATTTTTAATAAAATTATAAAGTTTCATATAAGATGGAGTGACCTTTTCGATGATTGCTTTGGTATAAGCGTCAGTTAATCGAGTTTGATCATCATTACTAAATGTTGACGGAAGATTTTTTATTGGTCCGTAAAACACACTTTGTTTTATATCTTTTACATCCATCGCTTTCAGTTGGGGAAGGACGCGCTCCATTAAAAGCTTTGGCGGAGTAACGCCCATTTCCATTCCGCGTTTCATATTTACAATTGAAGTATCAGCGTAAGCAACAAAACCATCAATGCGTTTTAAGAAATCATCATAATCTTTTACGGTTTTAAAAGGTTGATTGCCCGAACCCGAACCCAATTGCCCGAATGTAAGCGGCATGCTCCAAAACTGGTTTATCGGCATCAGGTTATCATGAAAGCCTAATCCTTCAATTTGCATTTCCATTTCGCGTTTAAACATATCGTAACTCAAAACGTCTTCGCCACTAAGAGAATCCCTGTCAAATCGTTTTGCCTCGTTTAAATAATTCTGATAAAAAGTCTTAAGTTTTTCACGATACGAATCTGCAATTTCAACTGGCAGTTGGTCATTGTAGCGATTGTCACCAATACTTGTAGCTTCAAGCGGAAAATACTTTAAACGCTCTTCATAATAATCATCAAATACTCTATTGAGATCCTTATTCGGTTCATTCGTTTTTTGCTGCGATGATTTATTTTGTTGAGTACAGCTTGCCAATGCAAGAGTCAACAGGAATATGAGAGAAATATTTTTCATAAGAAATAGATTATGGATTTTTACAAATGAAGTTTAATAAACACAGGTATAACGTTAATGAAAAGTTAAGCGGCTGTGTTAATTGTGTCTAATTCAGAAGACGCAAGTGTTTTGATAAGATTCAGGATTTAATTTAAGTTTGATAAAAATGATTCCAAATGAAAATTCAACTTCAAAAAGAAAGAATTAAAAAAGAAATAGATTCTATAAATGATGAAACTTATTTGCATGCAATTCAGTTGCTCATTGAAGATGCTGTAACGAGCAAAAGCAGACCACACCAAAACCTTTAAGCATAGAGGAATATATCCAACGAGAGGAAGAAGCCGAAGAAGCAATTGCTAAAGGAAATGTAAAAGGTATTGATGAGGTTAAAAAGGAATCAAAAGAATGGAATAGATGAAGATATTAATTACTCAACCTACAGAAAACAATAAAAATTAATCCCGAAGATTTAAAATTGAATTTTAAATTATCGGTTTTAATTTATAACGAATCCAGGGCATTTTTCAAATCTTCAATCAAAATATCAACTTCTTCCAAACCAATATAAAAACGAATAAAGTTGAATGGATATTCACTTCCTTCTGCAAATGCACAGGCGGGGATGATGAGCGATTCATGTCCGCCCCAACTCACAGCCATTAGAAAATATTTTAGCGACTCACAAAATTTTACCACAGCATTTCTATCACCAGTTTTTAATTCAATTGAAAACATTCCCATCGGAATGTGCATCTGTTTTTTAGCCAATTCATATTGCGGATGCGATTCATGAAAAGGATAATAGATGCGTTCAACTTTTGGGTGTGTTGCTAAAAACGAAATTATTTTTTGTGCGCTCTCTGATGATTGTTTTATCCGCAAAGGTAATGTGCGCAAGGCACGCAACATCAGCCATGAATTCCATGGGGAACTGATAGCCCCAAAATTTAAAAATTCACTGTGATAAATTTTCTTGATCATTTCATTATTGCCGCAAATAATTCCTCCAACTACATCACTGTGTCCGTTAATATATTTTGTTGCTGAATGAATTATTAAATCCACACCATAAGTTGCAGGTTGCTGGCCAAGTGGCGAACAATAGCTATTATCAATAATTGTTATGATATTATTTTTTTTTGCCAAAGCACAAACTGCTGTTATATCCTGCAATTCAAAATACATTGTTGTTGGACTTTCGAGATAAAATAACTTTGTATTGGGTTGTAACGCATTCACAAAATTATCTGTGTCACTTCCATCAATGAAAGTTGTGGTAATATCAAAACGCGGAAGTATAATTGTAAACAACTGATAAGCCCAACTGTATGGATGCTTAACGCAAATTACATGGTCGCCAGCCTTAAGTTGCGAAATAACCGAAACCGAAATTGCAGCAGCACCACTTGATAAAACCAAGCAATCTTCAGTGCCTTCAAGTGCAGCAATTTTTTTGCAAAGTATTTCTGTAGTGGGATTATTCCCGCGTGTGTATAGCCGATATTTTTTTTCATCAGTAAATGCTTCCTGCATTTCAGCAACTGTATTGAAAATGAAGTTACTGGTTTGTATTACGGGCGGACTAACAGCATTGTAATAAAGTTCTCGGTCTTCACCAAGCTGATTTAGAATGTATGATAGATTCATTTATTTAAAAGTTTGTTTTTAATTTCATCCCAAGTCAAAACATTTTCAGGATTTCTTTTGTATGATTCAATTCTTTCTTCAAGATTTTTTTGTTGCACTTCGCTAAGTTTGTACTGCTTTCTTTTAAATTTTTTGTCCATCTGAATTTATTTTAAAACGAAACTAAAAAATATTTTACTGTGTATGGTTTTATACTGTTTCCCGGATGAATTTGTATATTTTTAGATTCCCACAAAGGCACCAAGAACACTAAGAAAAATAATACTTTGTGTGCTTTGCGGCTTAGTGGGAAAATACAAGGTTTTATCCAGTTTGCAGTATAATCTATCTTTTAAAAACCCTGAACACCAAATATCCCAAAGCTAAAAATGCAATTGAAATCCAGGCTGTCATAGGTTTTTCAATAAGTGTTATTATTAAAACGAAAGTTGTAAAGCCAACAAAAATTAACGGAACAACAGGATAACCCCAGGTTTTATAAGGTCTTTCAGCATCGGGAAATCTCTTTCTTAAAATCAAAACACCAAACACTGCAAGCGCCATAAATATATAATCAACAAATACGATGTAATTAATTACATCTTCAAAAGTTTTCCAGAAAACGAGAATGATACAGGCAATGATGCACTGGATAATAATTGCATTGGCAGGAGTATGAAATCGCGGATGCACTTCAGCAATTTTTTTAAAGAACAATCCATCTTCGGCTAAAGCATAATAAATTCGTGGTGCACTCATACTGTAGATTCCAATTGTTCCTAAAGTTGATACAGCAATCAAGATTGCAATCATAATGCTTCCATAACTCAGCACTGTTGAAACAGCAGTGCTTGCTACTTTATCACTTGCGGCAATTTGTTCTACAGGCAATAATTTTAAGTATGCAACATTTATAGAAACATAAACTGTCATCACAATCAATGTTCCGAGAATCATTGCGCGTGGTAAAGTTTTCTTTACATCTTTTACTTCACCTGCTAAGTATGAAGCATGATGAAATCCTCCATAAGAAAAAAATACACCGATGCTTGCCAATCCCAACGCACTGAAAAAATTCATTTGCGGATGAGCCATGCTGTGAAAATTTTTAAGATCAAAATTCATATCAATTGCTTCATGACCTAAAACGATTCCGATTATTATCACTGCAAAAATGCCGATGAGTTTTGCTGTGGTTACAATACTTGCGAAAGCATTTCCAATTTTAACTCCAAGCACATTGATAATTGAAAGCACAATAATAACGGAAAGAGATAAAATCAATTTGGAGTTTTCATTCAAATGAAAAATAGAGTCCACATATCCTGAAAACACCAATGCAATTGCGGCAAGCGCGCCAGATACAATTACCGTTAAACTTGCCCATCCATATAAGAAGGCTGAAGCATCACCATAAACATTTCGCAGGTAAACATATATACCGCCAGCTTGCGGATACATTGCGCCTAACTCGGCAACGGATAATGCACCCGTTAAAGTTATGAACCCGCCAACTATCCATGCAAATAACATCCAGTTATCATAAGGCAGGTAACTTGCGGTTTCTGACGGTGAACGAAAAATTCCTGAGCCAATGCAACTACCCGCGGCAATCATGGTTAAACTGTAAAGTGAAATTTTACGTTCGAGTTTGGTCATATAATATGGTGCGATAATTTATTGCGATTCAATAGTAGTATTTATTAATGCAAATCCGTAATCTTATAAATAGCATTTTTATAAAGTATTTATCTAATTTTCGCCCGATATTAAAACCCAAAAACAGATGAAAAAATTTTTACTTTCTTTAATTGCAATTGCATTTTCAACACTTATTTTTTCGCAGGCTAAGCTTGTCGAAAAAGTGGAACGCAAACCTGGTGAACTCACCATCTCTTACGAAAAATATAAATTGCCCAATGGGCTAACGTTAATCGTACACGAAGATAACAGTGATCCGATTGTACGTGTTGACGTTACCTATCATGTAGGCAGTGCCCGTGAAATAGCAGGCAAATCAGGCTTTGCGCATTTCTTTGAACACATGATGTTCCAGGGATCGAAGCACGTTGCTGATGATCAGCATTTCAAAATTGTGAGCGAAGCGGGCGGAACTTTAAACGGAAGCACAAACCAGGATCGCACTAACTATTTTGAAACACTTCCTAAAAATCAATTGGAGGTTGGTCTTTGGTTAGAAGCCGACCGCATGGGATTTTTGCTCGATTCAGTTACGCAACAGAAGTTTGAAATACAACGCGCCACTGTAAAAAACGAGCGCGGACAAAATTACGATAACCGTCCTTATGGCTTAGTTGACGAAACTGTTTCACGTGCTCTGTATTCGCAAGGTCATCCTTACAGTTGGTTAACTATTGGTTATATAGATCATCTTAATGCGGTGGATGTAAATGATCTTAAACAGTTTTTTCTGAGATGGTATGGCCCCAATAATGCAACACTAACAGTTGGTGGCGATGTAAATACACAAGCAGTTGTTAAGATGGTTGAAA
>JBDTRM010000097.1:0-3793 GCA_039931675.1 Bacteroidia bacterium
ACGAGTTAAATCATTAGCAGACGGTGCACGCAGTGCAGGGTTAAAATTCTAAAAAAGATATGTTAGCAAACGTAAAGAAAGTAAGAGCAACTGATTCAGAACTAAAAGACAAGTTAGTTGCTGTAGGGCGTGTAACCAAGGTTACCAAAGGTGGTCGTGCATTTACATTTTCAGCCATTGTTGTGGTCGGTGATGAAAAAGGGGTAGTTGGCTATGGTCTTGGTAAAGCAAAAGAAGTAGCTGATGCTGTAACGAAAGGTGTTGAGGACGCTAAGAAAAACCTTATCAAGGTAAAGGTGCTTAAAGGCACTGTGCCACATGAGCAGATTGGTAAATTTGGCGGAGCAACAGTTTTCTTAAAACCTGCAGCAGCAGGTACAGGTGTAATTGCAGGTGGTGCTATGCGTGCTGTTCTTGAAAGCGTTGGTGTTACTGATGTATTGGCAAAATCAAAAGGCTCTTCAAATCCTCACAATGTTGTGAAAGCTACAATAGATGCATTGGCGCAAATGCGTGATGCAATTGCAGTTTCACAGGCAAGGGGAATTAAAATGGCAAAAGTTTTTAATGGAAATTAATTAAGGTATAAGGTGTAAGGTATAAGGACCAAGATTGTAAAATCGAAATTCTGAAACCTGAAACCCCAAACCACAAACCACAGAGGAAGAAATGAGCAAGATTAAAATAACACAAATAGTTAGTGGAATAGGCCACCCCGAACGTCAGAAATTGACAATTCGCGCTTTGGGAATCAGGAAATTAAACCACTC
Organism: Bacteroidia bacterium; assembly: GCA_039931675.1. Taxonomy (GTDB): domain Bacteria; phylum Bacteroidota; class Bacteroidia; order AKYH767-A; family OLB10; genus JAEUTH01. The sequence continues at coordinate 771 of JBDTRM010000097.1, forward strand.
TGTTGAGAAAGAAAATACTCCACAGATTCAGGGAATGATTCGCCAGGTTAGTCACCTCGTTAAAATTGAAAACGTTTAATCGAATACGATAAAGATGGAATTAAATACATTAAAACCTGCAGAAGGTTCGGTGCGTACGAATAACAGAAACGGTCGCGGACAAGGTTCCGGAGGCGGTGGTACTGCGCGCAGAGGTCACAAGGGTGCCCAGTCACGATCAGGTTATTCAAGAAAGATTGGTTTTGAAGGTGGTCAGATGCCTTTGCAAAGACGATTACCAAAATTCGGTTTTAAAAATATCAATCGGGTTGAATACAAGGGCGTCAATTTGGATGCTTTGCAGCAACTGGCTGATAAATATAATATTTCTGATATTTCGCATGAGGTGTTGGTATCCAAAGGTCTTGCTAAAAAACGTGATTTAGTAAAGGTGCTGGGAAGAGGTGAATTAAAATCAAAATTAAACGTAACAGTTCACGCTTTCTCAGAAACGGCAAAACAGGCTATTGAATCAATAGGTGGAACAGCCGCAATTATTTAATCAATGAAGAAACTCATAACGACTTTACAGAATATTTGGAAGATTGAAGATCTTAAGACAAAGATCATCACAACCCTTATATGCATAGTGGTTTACCGCTTAGGTGCGCACATTGTGCTCCCTGGTGTGGATCCGCAGGCACTTGGTGCATTGCAAAAACAAACTGATGGAGGCATTTTAGGTCTTCTCGATATGTTTGCAGGTGGAGCTTTTTCAAAAGCATCCATATTTGCATTAGGTATAATGCCTTATATCTCCGCAAGTATAGTTGTGCAGTTATTAAGTATTGCAATCCCCAAATTTCAGAAGTTACAAAAGGAAGGTGATAGCGGTCGTAAGAAACTGAGTCAATACACACGTATATTAACTGTGTTAGTTTGTCTCGGACAGGCTCCCGGTTATCTTGTTAATTTACGCGCACAGGCGCCAGGTGCCATAATTGCTGTTTCGCATCCCGAAGCTGTATCAATGTTTCAGTTTACTTTAACATCGGTATTAATTATTACAGCGGGAACATTGTTTGTAATGTGGCTTGGTGAACGTATCCAGGAAAAAGGTATCGGTAACGGAACTTCTTTAATAATCATGGTTGGAATTATCGCCCGCTTGCCACATGCGTTGTTTGGTGAATTGGTTTCACGTTTAAATGAAAGCGGAGGTTTGGTTGTGTTCCTTATTGAAATAGTCGCATGGTTATTAGTGATTGCAGCGGTTGTAATGTTAGTGCAGGGCACAAGAAAAATACCGGTGCAATTTGCGAAACGTATTGAAGGCAATCGTCAGTTTGGTGGTGTGCGTCAGTTTATTCCATTGAAGGTTAACACTGCAGGTGTAATGCCAATCATCTTTGCGCAAGCAATCATGTTTATTCCTGCTACGATTGCACAATTCTTTCCGCAATCGGGTTCTATGCAAGGCTTCGCATCCAAGTTCATTGACTTCCATTCATTCTGGTACAATTTCACCTTTGCATTTCTTATCATAGTGTTTACATATTTCTATACAGCTATTGCGGTTAATCCAAATCAAATGGCTGATGATATGAAAAAGAACAGTGGATTTATTCCGGGAGTAAAACCTGGGAGAAAAACTGCTGACTTTATTGATGATGTAATGTCGCGCATCACATTGCCCGGAGCATTATTCCTTGCATTTGTGGCAATACTTCCATCACTTGCGAAGATTGTAGGAATCAATCAGAACTTCGCGCAGTTTTATGGCGGAACTTCATTGTTGATTTTAGTAGGAGTTGTTTTAGATACATTACAGCAAATAGAAAGTCAGTTATTAATGCGCAAGTACGATGGATTAATGAAGACAGGCAGAATAAAAGGCAGAACGGCTGTAGGAACAGGCGCAGCATATTAAACGTTTGAGGTTGAGAAACCAAAACCAAAAGCGAATACAAAGTGCAGATAAATTATAAGTCGAAAGACGAAATAGAGTTAATAAGAATTAGTTCTTTACTTGTTGGAGAAGCGCTGGCAGAAGTAGCGAAAATTATCAGGCCCGGAATTACAACACTGGAGTTAGATAAAGTTGCCGAAGATTACATCCACGGCAATGATGCTAAACCCGCCTTTAAAGGTTATAAAGGTTTTCCCGGTTCATTGTGCATTTCAGTAAATGCAGAAGTAGTTCACGGAATCCCCGGTAAACGTGTGTTGAGAGAAGGAGATATTGTTTCGGTTGATTGTGGCGTGATTAAGAATGGATGGTTTGGTGATTCAGCTTATACCTTTGCAGTTGGCGAGGTGAAAGAAGAAAATTCAAAATTGCTTGCTATAACAAAGCAATGCCTGATGGAAGGATTAAGATTTGCAAGACAAGGAAATCGCATTGGCGACATCAGCAGTGCAATTCAAAATATGGCTGAACAATACGGATACGGTGTGGTTAGAGAATTAGTCGGGCATGGAGTAGGACGAAGTTTGCATGAAAAGCCAGAAGTGCCTAATTATGGTAAACGTGGGCAAGGACCGGTGTTAAAAAAAGGATTGGTGATTGCAGTGGAACCCATGATTAATCAGGGAAAAAAAGGAGTGAAGTTTCACGATGACCACTGGACAGTTACAACAGTTGATTTAAAACCTTCAGCGCACTTTGAACATACTATTGCAATTACGGATAGTGAACCTGATATATTAACATCGTTTGAAGCAATAGAAAAAGCAATAGAGCAAAATGAAAATTTGTATAATTTAATTAATGGCTAGAATAAACGCGATTGAGCAGGACGGAATAATTAAAGAGGCATTATCGAATGCCATGTTCCGTGTTGAGTTAGAGAATGGCCACGAAGTGATAGCACATATATCCGGTAAGATGAGAATGAATTACATTAAAATTCTACCCGGTGATAAAGTAAAAATGGAATTATCACCCTATGATTTATCAAAAGCAAGAATAGTATATCGTTATAAATAGAAATTAAAATGAAAGTAAAACCGTCTTTGAAGAAGCGCAGTGTTGACTGCAAGAT
>JBDTRM010000098.1:0-40821 GCA_039931675.1 Bacteroidia bacterium
CATTAGGACTTTTAACCAACTGGTTGTTAATTTGTGCAATTTGTCATACACACGTATTGATTATACAAAAATAAAATTCCGAATATTTTTTTACTTTAACAGCCGTAAACAATCCGGGACAAAGTAAGATTAAGCCGAAACTTTAGTAAACTACTCTTTACTCCACAATTGCAGTTTTTATAAAAATATCACAAAGCCACTCCGGCTAAAAAAGATAAGCCCATTAACGGAAAATTTTTTTTTGAAACGGCTTTTGATCGAATAATAATTTAAAGCAATACATTTTAATTATTGAGCTGTGCGAATAATAATTGAATTAATCTAATACTATTTATCATAGGACATTTGCAGTTTCCCAAAAACGGTATTCACAAGACATCAATTATAATACAGAACATTTTAACAAACTACAAAATGCAAAAACAAGTTTTAAAAACACTTATAGCAGGCGGGATGCTTGTTATGATGAACACAAGTGCTGATGCACAAAGCTGGAGTCTTTCGGGAAATGCCGGCACAGCTAACGCTAACTTTATTGGAACTACTGACAGCAAGGATTTTCGGATAAGAACTAACGGAACCACACGTATTACGGTAAAAAGCATTGGCAAAACGGGTTTCGGAACTTCATCGCCTGTAGCAAAACTACATGTATTCAGCAGCACCCTGGTGCCTGTTAGTCTTAGTGCTGACGGCCTGTTTGTAATTGGAGATAAAGCAGGATATAATATTGCTTTCGATGCACAGGATGTTCAGGCGCGAAACAATAGCGCTGCTGCTACACTTTATCAAAATTTTTATGGAGGTGATGTTCAACTTGGGTCAAGTACGAGTCCATTCATTTATAAATACTCTAATGGAAATGCTGGTATTGGTACGTTAAGCCCTGCCTGCCGCCTTCAAATTTCGGGAAGTGATTCAAGCAATCAAGGTAAAAATGCTGCAATAGAAATTTCGAATACTGCAATAGGAGGAACTAATTGGTATTTAAAATCAGGAGCTACAGGAACAACTACTCCCAAAGGCGGGTTTTCAATAGCAAATGATAACAGCCATTATTTTGTAATTGATTCCGGTGGCCAGGTGGCGATAAATACTACAACACCTGCAACAGGCTATAGGCTTTCAGTTAACGGTAAGATAATATGCGAAGAACTTGGTTTGCAAGTAAAGACCGATTGGCCTGATTATGTTTTTGATAAAACATATTCATTAAAATCACTTCCCGAAATAAAAGCCTTTATCGAAACAAATAATCATTTGCCTGAAGTGCCTTCTGCACGGGAAATTAAATCAAAGGGTGTTGCAGTTGGAGAAATGCAGGCAATCTTATTAAAGAAAATTGAAGAGCTTACACTCTATGTTATTGCACAGGATGAAAAAATAAGTCAGATGCAAAAACAATTAAATGAAGTTGCCAAATAATATTGGTTTTACACCACCAATAATTTTAAAACTATTCATAACAATTAAAACTCACACAATGAAAAATATATTGAAAATAAAAATTGTATTGCTGTCATTATTGGCTCCTCTATTTTTAAAGGCTCAAAAATTTACTCCAGGAAATCCCGGAACCAGAACGAGTTTTGTTTCTACAGCAAATGGTGAACTGTGTATTAAAAAAGATTCAACCTGTAAAATTCTAGTTAGCACTGCCGGGGGATTAAAACTTGGTAGCGGACAGACCGGAGGTTCGGATACAACTGCGCTCAAGATAAACTCAGATTTTAGCGGAGCACTTGATGCCCTGGGCTTATCTGCCAGGGCAGTTCCCGCATTAGGCTATGGAATTGGAGTGCAGGGATCAGGGGGACGAATAGGCGTTCAAGGTAGCGTAGCTACTCTTAGCTCTACGGCATTAATTTATGGTGGATATTTTACTTCATCAGGAACAGGTAGTGGTGCACATTATGGTGTTTACGCTTCAGCTTCAGGAAGCACTTCAAACAATTATCCATTTTACTCGCAAGGCACTTCAGTTTCTACAGGCGGATGGATTACAACAAGTGATGAACGACTTAAACAAAATATAAAACCTTTAAACAATGCCCTGGATAAAATAATGCAATTGAAACCATCAAGCTATAATTTTAAAACTGATGAATATGTTTTTATGAATCTGCCTAAAGAAAAGCAATATGGATTTATTGCCCAGGATTTGGAAAAAGTTTTTCCTGAAATGGTAAGTGAAATTCAGCAGCCGTATATTAACAAGGATGGCAGTGCGAGGCGCGATTATTTCACAATTAAGGGAATCAGCTACGAGCAATTAATTGCTGTTTTGGTTAGTGCTATTCAGGAAGATCATAAAAACAATGAAAAGACAAATTTGGATGTCAGGAAAGAATTAGATGAAAAGAACGAACTTATTGCAAAGCAAAATGAACAGATTAATATTTTAAAAACACGATTAGATCAGTTCGAAAATGATTTGATGAAATGCTGCAATAATTTAAGACCTAACTCAGCACAAGGAATAATGTCTGATAATAAGAAAGATGCACCATCACTGGAGCAAAATGCACCCAATCCATTTAGCGAAAATACGGTGATTAAATATTATTTACCGTCATCAGTAAAATCAGCTTCAATAAACGTAACATCATTAAATGGCAGCATTGTTAATTCATATCCGATTGAAGAGCGTGGAGCAAATCAACTAATGATATCAGGCAAAAAACTAAAAGCAGGTAGTTACTTGTACTCTTTAGAAGCCGATGGTAAAACAATTGAAAGTAAACTGATGATACTAACTAAGTAATAATTTTTTCAGAATACATTTAAGGGCAGTTCTAAAATTTCACCTTTAGACCTCTCTCCCTTTGGAGAGATAAGTGTGAGGTGCCCCAAAAACGAATTTTTAGAACTGCCCATAAGGCGCTGCTAAATTTTTAGTAGCGCTTTTTATATATTGGGCGGGTGCAAAATCATCTGAACATAAACGAAAATTTTACGATGCAAAAAAAAACCGTAGTTGTTTTTGCTTCATTATTTTTTCTGGTTAACCAATTTTTATTTGCTCAAAATTTTAGTGAGAAGAATTTTTCTTTTCGTCACCTTACCGTTGAGAACGGCCTCTCTCAAAGTTCTGTGTCAAGTATTTTGCAGGATAGCAAGGGTTACATTTGGTTGGGTACACAGGACGGATTAAACAGGTTTGACGGATATTCATTCAAACAGTATAAACACAATCCTTTAGACAGCACAAGCATTGCTCCCGGTGAAATCAGGAGCTTATTTGAAACTCAAAACGGTTTATTGATGATTGGTATTGATGGTGGCGGAATGGGAATTCTTGATTTTTCGACTAACAAGATTAAAACCTATATTCAAAACGTTAAAAACAAAAAGTCAATTTCAAATAATCGTGTAACAGGAATTTGCAGTTATAATGACAGCCTTTATTGGATAAGCACTTTCGGTGGAGGGCTGGAATTGTTTAATGCTAAGTCTGAGAGTTTTCAAAATTTTTTAATTGACAAAATTGACAGCGGCTCTTATGCTAATTTCATCTGGAAAATGGTTAAGGATGAAAACGGCATTGTTTACCTCGGCACCAGGAAAGGTCTTTTTATTTTTAATCCGGTAACACAAGAATTCAAAGCATTTCAGAACCAGCCCAATTGTACAAATTGTTTAAGCAGTAATAAAGTTCAATCTTTATATGATGATGGCAACATTCTTTGGGTTGGGACATACAACGGCATACTTCAATCATTCGATAAACAAACACAACAAATTATTCAGTATAAAAACGAAGAATATCCTGATGCACCAATTAACTCAATAATAAAAGTTGCTGATGACAAATTTTGGCTGGGTACCGATGGTAAAGGTGTTTCCGTTTTTAATGTGAAAGAAAAAGTATTTCAGAATATCTTAAAAGACCCGTTTAACAATAACTCCATTAATAATAACATGGTAGTATGTTTTTACCGGTGCTGCGATAAAATGCTTTTAATCGGAACAAATGGTGGAGGGCTAAACCTTTATCATGAAAGTTTCAATCAGTTTAATAATACAGATCAGCATTATATTAAAAACACTTTAGGTTATGAGCAAAACAACTTTTGTGTTCTTAAAGATAAAAATGGTGTTATATGGTCGGGTTCGCTTGACGATGGCCTGAGAGCATATAATACAAAAACTAACGAGGTTGAATATTTTAAAAACGAACCCGGCAATCCAAATTCAATTAACAGCAATTCTGTGTTTTCATTATTTGAAGGTGATGATAAATTATGGATCGGTACCATTAACGGAGGGCTGAATTGTTTCAATATTAAAATGAAAAAATTCATTCATTTTATTAACGATACAGCTAACTTATCATCATTAAACTCTAATAATGTGTGGTGCATTACCCAATCAAGTGACAAACGATTATGGCTGGGAACCCAGCGTGGTGGCGTTAATGTATTTGATGAGGCAACAGAAAAGTTTATTCATTTTACCAAGGACAGTATGCATCATAGTTCTGTTAACAGCAATAATATTTATTGCATTAAAGAAGATTCACATGGCAACATGTTAATTGGAACACAGGGCGGTGGTTTAAATATTCTTAATGCAGGGAACGGTTTATTTGAATATTATCTGAATGAAAAAGGGAATAAAAATTCTATCAGCAATAATGATGTCAAGTGTATTTATGAGGATAGCAATGGTTTAACCTGGATGGGAACAGATGGCGGAGGTTTAAACGTTTTCGATCGTAACAAAAAAATATTTCATTGTTTCACCGAATCTGATGGCTTGCCAAATAATACCATCTACGGACTACTCCCTGATGAAAAAGGAAACTTGTGGATGAGCACTAATAAGGGCATCTGCAAATTCTCATATACTTCAAATCTTGACGTTACAAAATTGAATGATTCATTATACATTTCAAGAAACATTTCTATTAAGAATTATGATCATAGTGATGGTTTAACTTCTGATGAATTAAATCAAGGTGCCTATTTCAAATCGGATGATGGTGTCATGCATTTTGGAGGAGTGAAAGGAATAATAAGTTTCAAACCTTCTGAGATTACAAGAAATACTTTTGCTCCGCCAACAGTAATTACCAAAATAAAAAACTATAAAGAAGAACTTACTTTTAATGATTCAACTGAAATTGAATTGGATTATAAAAATTATCTCACTGTTGAGTTTGCATCATTAAGTTATCTCATTCCTGAAAAAAATAAATATGCTTTTATGTTTGAAGGACATGATACTTCATGGAATGATTTGGGAACAACACATACAGTAAATTTTCTTGATTTAAAACCCGGCAATTATATTTTAAAAATACGCGGCTCAAACAATGATGGAGTTTGGGGAACACATCCTGCCGAAGTGAAAATAAAAGTAAACCCTCCTTTTTATCAAACCTGGTGGTTCAGAATTTTAGCGGCAGTGGCAGTGGCAGCAGCAGTTACAATTACATTCAGAACAAGAGTAAACAGGATAAGAAAAGACGAAGCTCAAAAAACAGCTTTCAATAAATCACTTGCCGAAATGGAAATGAAGGCCTTGCGTGCACAAATGAATCCGCATTTCGTTTTCAATTGTCTTAACTCTATTCATAATTATATTTTAAAAAATGATAAGCTCAATGCTTCCGATTATCTCACTAAATTTTCCAGATTGATTAGATTGATATTGGAGAACTCGCGTCATAAAACAGTGCCTTTAAAAAAAGATATGGAAGCATTGGAATTGTATATAAAAATGGAACAATTGCGATTGAGTGAAGCATGTACAGTAAAGATTGAAATTGAAGATGAGTTTGAAATAGCCGATGCACTAATTCCTCCGCTAATATTGCAACCGTTTGTAGAAAATTCGTTCAAGCACGGACTACCGATGAAAGGTAAAGAAGGAGTACTCACTATAAATATAAAATCCGAAAACGATACATTGGTTTGCATAGTTGAAGACAATGGCATCGGAAGAAAAATTACAACCGATGAACAAAAAACTGATCGTAAATCTTTAGGTATGACCATTACGAAAGAACGCCTGAATGTTATCAGCCAATCTGAACAAGGTGATGCATCTTATGAGATTCTTGATCTGAAGGACGATCAAAATAAACCTTGTGGTACACGGGTAGTTGTGAGAATGCCGTTGATTTTCGGTTAACTTTATCTACTTTCAACACCACAAATTATAGCTAAAAACTTTTGAAAATGATTAATGCAATTTTAATTGACGATGAAAAGTCTGCCCGCGAAGCTTTAAGTTTACAACTTGAAGCCTATTGCAAAAATGTAAACCTGATGGCGCAATGCATAAATGCAACGGAAGGAATTGAAGCCATCAATCAACTGAAACCTGAACTTGTTTTTCTCGATGTTGAAATGCCTGACATGACAGGTTTTGAAATGCTCAAGAAATTGGGAACAATAAACTTTTCTGTGATATTTAGTACTGCGCACGATATGTACGCTGCAAGGGCTTTTAAATTCAGCGCCCTTGATTTTTTATTGAAGCCTGTTGACAAAGATGAATTGATTGAAGCCATAAAAAAGTATGAATCAAAAACGCAGATGATTCCTACTGTTATGCAATTGCAAATGATGATGCAAAACTTCAAAGAGGTAAGTCATAAGCCTTTTAATAAAATTGCATTGCCAGGATCAGACGGATTGAATTTTGTTGAATTAGATAATATTATTCGCCTTGAGTCAGATGTAAACTACACCAACTTTTTTCTTGACAACAAGCAAAAAGTGCTTGTATCAAAAACATTGAAAGAATATGATGAATTACTCAGTGAACATAATTTTCTCAGGGTTCATCAGTCGCATCTCATTAATATGAAGCATATCATCAAGTATGTAAAAGGCGATGGTGGTTATGTAGTAATGTCTGACGGATCATCAGTATCAATTTCATTGCGTAAAAAATCGGAAGTGCTTGAAAGGCTTACACAACTCTAATCAATTTGTTTACGGATAATAATCCAAACCTGCCATATAATCATTCTCGGACCCTGCTCCTTTGTTTTCGATTTATGTTTACATCATAATTCAAACAATACAACAGGAGAACCCAAAGCGTGGTCTTCGAAAAATAAAAAATAAAATAGCCTCCCCAAAGCGTGGGAGGCTTTTTTGTTTTGTTATTCACTCCTGATTATTGACGAATAATAACTGATTACTACCACTTAATCATTTACACCTGATTTTCGTTTCATCTTGATTTAGTTTTGGTCAAAATTTAATACACACTCCCGATAGCTATCGGGATAAATAAAAAATAAAATGAAAGCATTAAAAACAATCGCACAGTTAATTCCTGAAATCATAATTATTGCTCTTGCAATTTTTTTATGATTTTCAATCTGCAATAATATGATGACGTAACTCTTGTTATGCATTAATGACTTCTCATAAATATTGGTTTTTATAAAGCCTCCTCAAAACGCGGGAGGCTTTTTTATTTGTACAAATCAGCGAAACAATTTTAGCGTAACACGCGACTGCATCGTATGCATTTTTTTTCATGGAGCGCGATCTTTCATGGAGTGCGATTGTATCGCGTTTAGTTTTCTCTTTTCAACCGAACTCTAAATAAAACACCATCGGATAATTTATAATGATGGCTAATAATAACCTAACCCTTGCAGATAATAATATACACCCTGCAAACCCTTGTCACCACAATACTTTTGGCTCATCAAACAAATTAAAAATTTAATTTAAAAACTAAAAGTAAAATGAAAAAGTTCAAAACATCTATCTCAAAAGTATTAAAAACTGTAAGCTTTGTATCATTAGTAATGATATCAATTGCTCAAAAAACTATTGCACAAAATGTAGGTATTGGTGCAGCATCATTTACGCCCGATCTACAATCAATTTTCGAAGTACAATCTACTTCAAAAGGAATTTTGATTCCACGTATGACTGATCTTCAACGCACATCAATTGCTCCTACCCCAAGTAGCGATTTTGGTTTGCTGGTATATCAGACCAACAACGGATTTGGTCTTAATAACGTTGCAGGTTATTGGTATTGGGATGGTGCATCCTGGGTACGAATGGGAAGTGCCATTAACTGGAACCTTACCGGCAATGCCGGTACAAATGCAGCCAGCAATTTTATTGGTACAACAGATGCCACTGATTTTGTAATGCGAACAGGCAATGTAGAACGTGCCCGCATATCTTCTGTAGGCAATTTTGGAATAGGAACAACCAATCCTTCAAATACTCTTTCTGTTGGTAACGGCAGCATAAGCAAATTGAACATAAGCGGTTTAGATGGTGACGTAACATTTACTGATCCGGCAGGCTCAGTTACTTTTCCTGCCATAACTGCTTCGGGCAATCCTGCTATGATGTATATGTTTAACAACTTTTCAAGTTTCTCGCGAATGGTTTTAGCTCATTCTATATTTGCTCCAGGGAGAGGTTTATTGTACGATGACGCTACAGATAAATTTCAATTTACACCTGATGGCGGCACTACAACCAAGTTATCAGTTTCTACTATTTCAACTACAAACATTGTCGGCATCGGTACCAATAGCCCTACCAAAATGCTAAGTGTTGCAGCAGGAATGAACGTTGATAATAATAATGCTAATGCCGGAAACTTAACCAATTCAATCACCTTTGGTTTAAACAGCGAAGAAGGTATTGCCTCAAAACGTACTGCAGGGGGAAATGTGAATGGATTAGATTTCTATCAAAATTCTATAAACAGAATGAGGATATGGAATGACGGAAGAATTTGCATGGGACAAAATAGTGCTGGCGGTTTAACGCCTGAAGCAGATTTAACAATACTGAACCCCACTGCAACAAGCACTGTGGATATTCCGGTATTTACAGCACGTATATCAGGATCAGCAGGTACTACATGGAGAATGGGAAGTGTTGAATATTATACTGAAGGGCTTGACAATATTGGTTTTACTGACAAATTATGCCCTTTGAATGGTGATGGCTCAGCTAACTTGGGATCAACATCGGCATCAAAATATTTAGGCTATCGCTGGGGAACAGTTTATACTACCGGAGGAGTAAATACCAGTTCAGATACTACACTGAAACAAAATATTCAACCCGTTGTGTATGGTTTGAATCAATTACGAAACATCAGACCTATTGCTTATAAATTTAAAAAAGACTTTGGCAGTACCGATAAAGAATTAAATGATGAAGACAAACGCATTCATCTTGGTTTCAATGCACAAGAGCTTAAGCAGATTTTGCCGGAAGTTGTTAGTTCATGGGATTTCGTAAGTGATAATGAAAAGGGATTCAAAAAAGCAAAAACTGAAACATTAGGAGTGTATTATGATGAAGTGATTCCTGTAGTTGTAAATGCTGTTAAAGATTTAGATAAGCAGCAGCAAGCGATTATTGAAAACATTAATATTTCAGATTTCGGTACTGAACAACGTAACGAATCAGAAATAAAAGTAATGTACAATAGTGACTTTGCAAAAAACCTTCAAGGCAAACCTGTTGTAACTGTTACTTCATTACAACCTGCGGTTACTTTATATGTTAGTGAGGTAACTGATAAGGGATTCACTGTAAAATCAAATTCAATAACAACTACTGAAGTTTCATTTAATTGGATAGCGATGTCGAAAATCAATAAAGACAATATTGAAATTAAAAGCAGCTACACGGCAGAAGATCATGCTAAAAAATTAAAAGCAATTGAAAGTTTTGAAAACTCACTTCCCACAGCAAAAGAAGTAATTGAATCAAGCAAAGCTAAAGCTGTTTCACCATCGAAAAATTAATACAATCAAAATCAGTTAACTCAAAACGCTCAGTGTTATGAAAAAAAATCTCAAATTGAAATCATTTGTAAAGACGAAATCTTTCAGTGATATAATACTCTTTTCTTTTCTCCTTATTATCTTATTGTTGTTCATCAATAATTTAACCCATGCACAAGGATTAGTAAATAATGGCGCGCGAATTATCATTAACAGTAATGCTAATGTGATAGTTGACGGAGGTGCTGCTATGGGTAATTTTACAAACCAGGATTTACCAGCATCAACAGGAATAGTTGAAAATGCAGGTGTGTTGTCAGTTACCGGTAATTGGACAAATAACTCACTTCAAAATGTTTTTACTGCCAATACAGGAACAGTTAATCTTAACGGAACAACTCAAACAATCGCGGGCAGCACTTCAACTTATTTTAATAATTTGTCTTGCACTTTCTCAGGATTAAAAACCTTGGCAGTGAATACGCTTGTTGGAGGAGGTTTTGCAGCATCATCAGGAGTTTTGTCGCTCGCTACTTCAAACCTTGATTTGAATACCCATACACTAACAGTTAATAATCCTGCTGCAACAGCCATAACAAGATTAAGCGGTTTCATCATCAGCGAAACAAATGCAGCATTTAATCCCAGCATTATTCAGTGGAACTGTTTAACAAATAGCGGCACTTACACATTTCCATTTGGTTCTGCTCATGGCTACACTCCTGTTGTGGTTTCAAAAGGCACCAGTGCCGGCAGCAGTAATATCAGCGCATCAACCCGTTCTACTGCCGCTGCTAATAACCTGCCCTGGGGAAGTGGTGTTGCACATCTTAATTCACCGGTGATTGGCGGCCCCGGAGAAGTGCCTGTTGTTATTGATCGCTGGTATTATGTGAGTGCTTCTTCGCCCATCAATGTTGATCTTCAGTTTACATACTCAGGTATTGAGAATACAACAACGTTTGCTCCAACAGGAACATTTGCAGCACAAAACTGGACAGGCTTGTGGCAACCTCCGGTTGGCTCAGGTCCGGGAGTTTTAGCTGGAACAGCAACTGTAAGTGTAACATCGCAATTAATCGGGCCGGTAAATAATAATTGGGTGCTTACAAATATCCTTGCACCGTTACCTATTCAACTGTTGTCATTTAATGCAAATTGCGAAGGCGAAAATAAAGTTCGCATATCATGGCAAACAGCATCAGAAGTTAATGTGAGCAATTACAACATTGAACGAAGTAGTGATGGTGTACATTTCCAGGTTATAGCAACTATTCCGGTTCAAAATTCTGTTGCTCCTGTTAAGGATTATCAATGGAAAGATAATAATCTTTTACATTCAAATGCATATTATCGCCTGAAAGAAAATGATATAAACGGACAGCAAACTATTTTCAATACAGTTACAGTGAACAAGTGCAGTGATGAATCGGATGCAGTGCAGATATATGCAACACCTGGCAATTTCAATTTCAACATCAATGCTACTGCGAACAGCCAATACCAGGTTTATGTATTTGATATAGCAGGAAAACTTGTTTTGCAAAACTCTCAATATCTCAATGCTGGCAGAAACAGTTTTCAGTTAAGTGGAGAAAAACTTGCTGACGGAATTTATTTTGTGAAAGTGATGAGCGATGATAATGTTGGATTAAATCAGAAGATTTTTTTAAGAAAATAGTTTTTCTACTTTAGCAGCGGTAAACATTCCATAGCAAATAAGTTAAACCACAATTTTCAGTAAACTAATTGTTACTCCAAAATTTCAGTTTTCAAAAAAAATTATATTGAAGCCACTCCGGCCAATAGAGATTGGGACGCATTAACAGAAAGATTTTTTTTTGAAACAATCATCGCGCGAATATTCATTTAACGCAATATGTTTTAATTCGAAAACCGCGCGATTATATCTTAACTGATACACACCTTCTGCAAAGGCAAATTTGCAGATGCCAGGATAACGGTCTTTTCAAGACCTTAATTATTATCTCAAACATTTAATAAACTGAAAAATGCAAAAACAAATTTTAAAAGCACTTATAGCAGGCGGGATGCTTGTTATAATGAACCCTGATGCTAATGCACAAAACTGGTCATTAACGGGAAATGCGGGTACGACAAGCGCAAACTTTATCGGAACTACTGACAACATAGATTTTAGAATCAAAACCAAGAACGTTACACGCCTTACTATTAAAAATAACGGCAAAGTTGGTATTGGAACAGCCGCTCCGGGTCACCTTCTTACCCTTTCATCATCTACGGGCCCTCAGATGCAAATTATCAATCCATCAAATCTGGCAGGAACCACAGCAGGTCAAAGGCTCACCACAGGCAGCGGATGGGATGTAAGATTGCAGACATGCCAGGACACAAGCTGGCTGGAACTAACTGATGGCGCAAACTTGAGAGTGCAGCGATGGCTTGGTCTAAATTATTATCCCGGCAACTCCAGCGCTTTTCTTACCACCGGAACCGGGAATACCAATATCGCAATAATGGATGGAAATTTAGGTGTAGGAACACAACTGCCCGCTGAGAAATTAGAAGTTACAGGGAATATAAGACTAACCCGGGGCGGAGCAAGAAGTCTTTATATTGATGATGCCCTTGCCGGAGTTAACGGCAATGATCTTACTTTACAGGCTGGCGGCACGCCAATTTATGGTCCTGTAGGAGCTTCGGGAGGCAATGTGTCAATTAACGCAGGAAATACAAATAGCGCAGGCAGCCAGGCCGGAGGCAATATATTTTTAACGGCTGGGAGAAACGCGTGGAATAATGGTGTGAATCCTGGTGCTAGGCATGGAGATATAATTTTCAGAGGAGGAGGAGTTGGACAAGTAACATCAATTGTTGAGCATGCACGGATTGATGGAACAACAGGTGCCATGGCGCTTGGCACGGCAACTCCCGCAACAGGTTACAGGTTAACTGTAGCAGGTAAAATTATCTGTACTGAGTTAAAAGTTCAGGCGCAGCCTTTCCCAGATTACGTATTTGATAGTGGTTATGAATTAAAAACTATAGACCAGGTTCAGGATCATATCAACACCTTTAAACGTTTACCCGGAATGCCGTCAGCATGCGAAGTAGAAACAAACGGAATGAGTGTGGGCGAAATGCAAACTAAAACTGTAGAGAAAGTTGAAGAGATGATGCTTTATATCATTCAACTTAAAAATCAAAACGAGGCATTGCAAAAACGCATTGAACTATTGGAAAAGAAATAAGTACTGTCATTTTTTAAAAAATAATTTAATCATAAACTAAAAAATTTAAAACTATGACAAGAAAAAATTTTCTTCTATTTATTGCCTTTAATGTATGGGCAATGAACAGCTATAGCCAGAGCGATGGCTATATAGACAAGGCAGTTCCACCATTTGATAATGAAACATATGAGCTTGACTGGTCAAAAGTGGAATATAAACCCATTATCCGTTATAATGGAAATAAACAAATTCAGCAAACAAACGTGCATAACAAAAACGGAAGCAATGCTATACTTACTGTTAGTGACAATACTGACGTGCAGGTATTCCCATCAGCGGTTGCACAGTCAGAGCAACACATGACAGTGAGCAAAATAAATCCATTAAATATTATTTTATGTTCCAACACTCCAAACTACGAAGGTTATTATGTAAGCCAGGATGGTGGTACTACATGGTTTGGCAGTAACTCAATGCCTGATAACGTTCAATCGTATGGTGATCCTTCCACTGCTGTGGATGCAAGCGGCAATGTATTTATAGAAGCCATGCAACCATCCGGTGGCGGTGCTGCCGGTTACAGAACATTTAAAAGTATTAACCAGGGAACTTCGTGGGGTACACCCGTAGCGCAAAATTTTGGCAATATTAACTTCGATAAGCAGATGATGAGCATTGATAATCTTCCGGGTAGTCCGCATTTGAATAAAATATATACTGCGTGGACTGATTTTACAGGAAGCTATGCTGTAAAATTTAATCGCTCTGTTGATAACGGAGTTACTTACTCTGTACCAATAACATTACGCACCGGATGGGGGCAAGGTACCAATGTACAAACAGGTGTTAATGGCGAAGTGTTTGTTTGCTGGGCGCAATATACAGGCTCTGCTTATCCGGCAAGCGGCTTAGGGTTTTCAAGGTCAACTGATGGTGGCGCAACATTTACTGACCTTACTCCTGTTTTTCCTTATGTGGGGATAAGGACATCAGGCAGCAATCCTATTTTTAATAATACCCGTGTAAATGATTTTCCTTCAATGGCCGTTGATAAAAGTTGCGGACCTAATCACGGACGTATTTATGCAGCAATTCCGCAAAAACTTGGAGGCACAGGTAAAGCAATAATCAGTGTTCGGTATTCAGATGATAACGGCACAAGTTGGTCATCCGGTATAGAAGTAAGCATTTCAGCAGGCCGTCAGAACTGGTTTCCGTGGATAACTGTTGACGATGCTACCGGAACTGTAAGTGTAGCTTATTTATCATTGGACCAGGTTACAGGGTTTACTACTAACACCTATCTCGCTTATTCTTTTGATGGAGCTGCTACGTGGAATAATATTAAGGTTAGTGATGTTGGGCATACAGTGGCCGCTATTCCCGGTTTTGCAACAGGGTATTGTGGAGATTATATTGCCAATACAGCTTATGGCAACAGGAATTATATTTCCTGGAATGACAACCGAAATGGTCAATGGCAAAATTATGTATCAAGGATTGACTTTAGCGCGACAGCTATTTATTCAAATGCTTCCAACATAAATATTGCAGGGCCTGTTAGTCATATCTTACCGTGGTCAGCCGATCTTCATTACAATACTTCCGGCAATATAAGCGGCCCTACGACATCCACACTTGAAATACAAAGTGGTGCCAATGTCGAAATGCTGGCTGGAATAAGCGTTACGCTCACTGCCGGCTTTCATGCAAAGGATGGTTCAACATTTAAAGCTGCAACGGGTGCTGTAAGTTGTGCAAATACATTTGCACGCGATGAGGTAGCTCAACAAATCAATGAGCGTTCAAAATTATTGAAGCCGGCATATAAAGATGATGCAACTGTTCAGTTTGAATTTTATCCGAATCCGGCAAGCAGCGAAATTAATTTTGAATACCTGCTTACTGATAAATCGGATGTGAGCATTGTGCTGTTAGATATGCAAGGCAAGGAAATAGCTGTTTTATTAAATAACATTACTCAATTGCCGGGGCTGTCAAAACTGAGTTATAATGTAAGCAGTTTGTCCAATGGTCTTTATACTTATAAGCTTGTTACAAATACGTATTCAAAAATTGGCAGGTTTGTAAAAGCAAATTAGAATTCTTTTTATCAATATCAATTAACTTGAAACTGTCTCAAATAAAATTTTGAGGCAGTTTTTTTTATGCTTATTTTAAACAAGGCACATAAACAATGAAAACCCTTGTAACCATTTTCAGGGTTTACCCTCTTGACTTAGGGGTTGCGTTCACGATACATTTGCCTCCGTTAAAAACACTCATTTCTAAAACCAAATTTCCATGAACTTTATTACTAAGATTTGCAATACAGTTGCAAAAACGATTCTATCATGTATAGTATGCATTCTTTTAATTTTTTCTGAAAGCACAAATGCTCAAAGTGTTGGTATCGGAGCATCAGCGGTTACACCTTCACTGCAATCAATACTTGATGTGCAATCTAACACGAAAGGAATTTTAATTCCGCGCATGACAGATGTGGAGCGTGTTGCAATTGCACCAACGTATGCAGGTGATTACGGCTTGCTTGTTTATCAAACAAACACGGTAAGCATTGATAATGCTGCGGGTTATTGGTATTGGGATGGCACTATATGGATCAGCATTGGCAATGGTCATAACTGGAGCATTGATGGTAATGCAGGTACAAATCCTAATCTCAATTTTATTGGAACAACGGATGCAAATGATTTTGTAATGCGAACGGATAATACTGAACGTGCCAGAATAGCAGCATCAGGAAATTTCGGAATAGGAACGGTATCTCCTACTAATGCTTTGCATGTCGAAGCAGATGGTGCAGCAGGCTCTATCCTTCGTGTTAACTCGACTACAGATAATCAAAGCGCAATCAGTTTATCTGCACCCTGGCGAACATATCGTATTGGTCAAAACAGGCCTCCTGATAATCCAGGTTACACTGATGGATTTTATATTTATGATGAGAATGCAAATGCAACAAGGCTTTATGTTACTTATTCGGGCGATGTAGGAATTGGTACAGTATCACCCTCCCAAAAACTTAGTGTATCTACAGGAATGAATGTTGATAATGACAACGCCAACAATGGCAACCTTACTAATGCATTGATATTTGGTAGCGCAGGCAGCGGTGAAGGGATATCATCCAACCGCACTGGCGTGGTTAATCAATATGGATTAGATTTTTATGCCGGTAATGCTAACCGCATGAGTATTACCAATGCTGGCAATGTGGGCATTGGCACATCAGCACCTTATAGCAAACTTGAAATACAAAATTCTACAAGCTATCCCGGAGCCAATATTACAAATGGTGCGGGGAATACTACCGATGGTTTACAGGTGATCCACTGGGGAACAGGTAACGGTATTTATAATTATACATCGGGAATAACCTCAAGCGGATACCTTGGAATACAAGGTGGGGTGTGGCCAAATCTTGGATGGTATTCGATGGGCAGTGTAGTTGCAAATCTAAATTCAGGCGTTGGAGTTTATACAGGTGGCCGCAATATTGGTGTGCTTGCCTGCGCAATGGAAGATGGCAACACGACAACTGATCAGTTGGGCGGTGTTTTTTATACGCAAAACAGTGCCGGTAGCGGATGGCCCTCTGCTGCATGTATCGGATCTGTTGTGGACAATATTGTTTATAAAGTTTTTGGCTGGGGAATAGTTTCAACTGTTGTGTTGGATACAACTGAAAAACCTGTAGTGATGGCTGCACCCGAAGCGCCCGAAGCATTATTCCAGGATTACGGAACAGGGAAATTATCAAATGGAAAAATTCATATTAATATTGATCCGGTTCTAACCAAGAACATAACCGTAGATGAAAAACATCCTATCAAAGTTTTTATTCAGTTGAATGATAATTGCAATGGAGTTTTTGTAAACAATAAATCTGCAAATGGTTTTGATGTTGAAGAATTGAATAGCGGCACGTCCAATGCAAATTTTTCCTGGATGATAGTAGCAACCCGTAAAAATGAAACCCGTGGCGGGGTTACATCTGATTATGAAAGCTTCCGTTTTAAACGCACTTATAATGCAGCTTTCAATGGTGTTGCTGTTAATCACTGATTGATTTTGCCAGAGTTTTCATTTCAAAAGGCACTAACTAACTATCAGTGTAAACCCTTGCTTATAATTTTCAGGGTTTTCCCTCTTGACATTTGGGGCACGTGATAGTTACATTTGTTTTAGCTATTCAAGCAATCATTTCTAAAAACTAAATCGTATGGAACTTATTACTAAAATCTGCAAAGCAGTATCTAAAGCAATTTTTATTGTGGCAAGCATCATTTACATTTTATCTTTTAATGTAAATGCACAAAATGTTGGCATAGGCGCTTCATCATTTACGCCCGATGCACAATCTATCCTTGATGTACAATCAACCTCAAGAGGAATTTTAATTCCACGAATGACCGATGTACAGCGCATTGCCGTTTCGCCAACCATTGGAAGTGATTTTGGCATGTTGGTTTACCAAACAAATACAGTAAGCACAGCCAATGCTGCCGGTTATTGGTATTGGGATGGTGCTGCATGGGTAAGTGTAACGGGTGGGTTAGATTGGAGACTAAACGGTAATGCCGGCACTAATGCTTCAACTAATTTTATTGGTACTACTGATGCAAATGACTTTGTAATGCGCACCGCAAATGCTGAACGTGCACGAATTGAATCGGGAGGAAATTTCGGAATAGGAACAACTAACCCTACAAATACACTTTCAGTTGGGACCGGAAGCACAAGTAAATTAAATATCACAGGTGCTGATGGTGATGTAACATTTACCGATCAGCAGGGATCCATTATTTTTCCAACAATAACGGCATCAGGAAATCCTGCGATGTTATATATGTTCAATGGAGCATCAGTTAATTCACGCATGGTTATCGGTCATTCTCTTTCTATTCCAAACCGTGGCTTGTTATATGATGATGCAACAGACAAATTTGAAATCACACCTGATGGCGGTGCAACCACTAAGTTGTCAGTTTCGGCCATTTCAACTACAAACATTGTTGGCATAGGCACCAATAGTCCGACTAAAATGCTCAGCGTAGCTGCAGGAATGAATGTGGATGACAATGATGCAAATAGCGGAACAACAACTAACACAATCACCTTTGGTTTAAACAGTGCCGAAGCAATTGGTTCAAAGCGAACCAGCGGAGGTAATCAATGGGGTTTGGATTTTTATACAATGGGGTTAAACCGGATGTGTGTTACCAATGATGGTGTTGTTGGTATAGGAACAACATCACCCACAGCCACACGCCTCCAGGTTTATGATCCAACTACAGCAACATCACGTGTAGCCATTTTTAAAAATAATAGCGCTTTGGGAACAGAAGTGCAGGTGGGAAGTATTGAATATCTCCATGACTATTCAAGCACCACTGATTTTAATAATGGTGTAAATTCTGTTGGACTCTCTATCAATCTTGGAGCAAGTACGAGTTACGATTTACAGGTTGCAACTAACTCGGCAGGTAAACCTACAAATGCATCATGGACTGTAGTTTCCGACAAGCGCCTTAAAGAAGATGTGCATAGTTTTAAAGAAGGGCTTGAAGTGCTTCGTAAAATCAATCCGGTTTACTTTAAGTACAATGGCAAGGCAAAAACTCCCTGTGAATATGGCATTGGTGTAATAGCACAAGATATGAAAGAAGTAGCTCCATATACTGTAGGAACGTTTGAATACTTACCCGATGAAAACAACATCAACAGTGTTGAACAATATTACAATTACAATCCTGATGCCTTGCATTATATAAGTCTGAATGCAATTAAAGAGTTGGATGAAAAGCAAAATAAAATGGAAGCGGTTATTAAAAACATCAATGATTTTGGAATCGCAACTTTAAACGATGAACAAACACGCATCAACTTTGATAATGATTTTATTGCCAACATAAAAGATGGTTCGCAACCGGTTGTAACAATCACAAGCGTTAACAGCAATGTTTTATTAACTATTATTTTGCAGGATGCTAATGGTTTCGTTGTTAAAATAAATCAGGATTCTCAACCGGTTCAGATAAACTGGATTGCTATGGCGAAAGTGAAAGAACATAGTTTCGAAAATCAAAAAAATTATACTGAAAACGAAAGACAGGAAATGCTCAGCAAGGTAAAATTGCCAGACCTGTCTTTACGCAACAGGCACAATATTGAAATGGAAGCAATTAAACAACAAAACGCTTCAACATTAATCCCTGTTAAAAACTAATACGTCATAACAATAACAATCATAGTTTAACAATAATCAAAAAATGAGACTCAATTTAAAACTTGACAGGATCAAAAAACACACGTATGAATTAATTATATTTATTGCTGTTGTTATCCTTTTGATCATGATATTCAGCCTTGTTGGCAAGGCACAAGGCTTAGTAAATAACGGAGCTGTAATTACAATAAACAATGGAGTGAATGTTACAATTGACGGAGGATCAACAATTGGTAATTTTACAAACCAGGATTTTGGCGCATCAACAGGAACAGTTGAAAACACCGGCCAGTTAAACGTTTCAGGTGATTGGATAAATAATTCCTCACAACATGTTTTTAATTCCAATACTGGTTCAGTAATTCTTTTTGGAAATGGACAAGCCATAACAGGCATCACTTCTACCTACTTTAATGATTTGTTTCTTAACGGGGGTGGTATTAAAACTCTTGGTGTTGATGCATTGGTCGGTGGTGGCTTTGTATCCCCATCAGGAACATTGTCACTTGGATCTTCGCAACTTGATTTAAATTCCCATACGCTAACAGTTAATAATCCGTCATCAACTGGTGTTACACGTACCAATGGTTTTATAATCAGTGAAACTAACACTGCATTTAATCCCAGCATTGTGCAGTGGAATTGCGGAGCTAATACGGGTAATTATATTTTTCCCTTTGGCTCATCAAATGGTTATACTCCGGTAGGGATTGCTAAAAACACATCGGTGGCCAGTGATCTAAGTGTTTCAACAAGAGCTACAAAATTTTCAGATAATCTTCCCTGGGGAAGCGGAGTTACACATTTGAATTCGCCAACAATAGGCGGGCCGGGAGAAGTCCCTGTTGTAATTGATCGCTGGTATTATGTTAGTGCATCATCACCAATTAATGTTGATCTTGCGTTTACTTATTCAGGTATTGAAAATACAACAACATTTGCCCCAACCGGAACTTTTGCCATGCAAAATTGGACAGGCTTGTGGCAGCCACCTGTTGGTTCAGGTCCGGGAGTTTTAGCTGGCACAGCAATAATTACAGCAACTTCGCAAACAATAGGACCCGTGAATAATAATTGGGTTTTGGCAAATATTCTTGCGCCATTGCCAATACAATTAATTGCTTACAATGCCAAATGTGATGGCAATAAAAAAGTATCTGTAACATGGCAAACAGCATCTGAACAAAATTTAAATAATTACAATGTTCAGCGAAGTGCAGATGGTATTCATTTTCAAACGCTAACAACTGTGCCTCCGCAAATGAATATTACAGGAATTAAAAATTATAACTGGACTGATCATAATCCTTTATCTGCACTTGCCTATTATCGCTTAAAAGAAAATGATGTGAATGGTGATGAAACTATTTTTAAAGTTTTAGCTGTTAAAAGTTGCGATGGTATAAATGATGATGGAGATATTTATTCTTCGGGCACAACTATTTATTTTAATATTAATCATGCAGTATTTAATGACTGTTTAATTCAGGTGTTTGATGTTGCGGGAAAAAAGGTGATGAATAAAGTTCATCAGTTCCATGATGGCAATCGCAATTTTCAAATAGAAACTGAATTGGCCCCCGGAATTTATTTCACCCGATGCGAGGTTGGAAATTATGTGATGACAAAAAAGGTTCTTCTATCGCAATAAAATTATTTGAAGGCTGATAAAAAAAAGCCCGCTCTGGATTTTCGGAGCGGGCTTTTTTAGTAATGAAATTTGATGGTCTGCACAGGAATATATCTTTTAAAGTGTGTGATGAATTAATCAAAAATTGTGACCTTGGGAAAAATATTTTTAATCTTGAGGACGCAATTTGCGACCTCAAGATTTCTAATTCAAGTGGTACCAATTTGGCACCACCTGAAAATAATGTTCTTTCAAAAATAGCTGGTCGCAAATTGCGACCACTTCAAAACTTGAGGTCACAATTTGTGACCTCAAGATAAATCAGAAACAGTATCACAAATTGTGATACCCAAAAATAAAAACACATGACAGCAAGTTTAATTTTAAAAGAAGAAAATATTGTACAGCAGATTCATTTTATCCGTGGAGAAAAAGTGATGCTCGATTTTGACCTTGCACAATTATATCAGGTAGAAACAAGAGCATTGAAACAAGCTGTAAAAAGAAATCTTGAAAGTTTTCCGCCTGATTTCATGTTTGTTCTTACAATAAAGGAAATTAGTTTTCTGGTATCACAAAATGTGATACCTTCTAAAAGTAAATTTGGTGGTGCGCTTCCTTATGTATTTACAGAGCAAGGTGTTGCAATGCTTTCGGGCATTTTAAAAAGCAAACGCGCACGACAAGTACACATCGCTATAATGCGGGCATTTGTGAGCATGAGAAAATTTTTGGAAACACACAAAGAACTTGCAACAGAACTTAAAAAATTAGAAACCCGTTTGGATAAAAATGATGATGCTATCAATGCTATCTTTGAAGCCATCCGCCAACTCATGCAGCCGCCAAATCCACCACGAAAGAAAATTGGTTTTAAAATAGAGGATGATTAATGAATAAAGGGTTTCCCCATTTTCCATAATCCCCAACTTTCCTATCTTCGCACTCCCAAATTAAAAAGTGATGATAGAAAAATTAGAAGCGATAGAACATAAGTTCAAAGAAATTGAAGAGCAATTGAGCGCGCCTGATTTAATCAGCGATATGAAACGTTATGCTGCATTAAATCGCCAGTATAAGGAAATGAAAACCATTGTGGATAAATCGCAGGACTATAAACTTGTTGTTGATCACTACGATGAAGCGCGCCATCTATTAAATACCGAGAAAGACGAAGAAGTGAAAGAAATG
Source organism: Bacteroidia bacterium (assembly GCA_039931675.1). Lineage (GTDB taxonomy): Bacteria > Bacteroidota > Bacteroidia > AKYH767-A > OLB10 > JAEUTH01. The sequence continues at coordinate 22,032 of JBDTRM010000098.1, forward strand.
GCAAAAGCCGAATTGGAATCGCTCGAAGAAAAACGCAATCAGTTAGAAGATGAAATAAGATTATTACTTATTCCTGCCGACCCCGAAGACAGTAAGAATGCAATTTTTGAAATACGTGCCGGCACAGGCGGTGATGAAGCAAGTATTTTTGCCGGTGACTTGTATCGCATGTACACACGCTACATTGAAGCGCGGGGATGGAAAATTGATTTGGTTGATTACAGCCCCGGCACCACAGGTGGTTATAAGGAAATTATTTTTAATGTCATAGGCGAAGGTTCGTATGGAAAAATGAAATATGAATCAGGAGTTCATCGGGTGCAGCGCGTGCCGCTTACTGAAACACAGGGGCGTGTGCATACATCAGCAGCAACTGTAGCAGTGCTTCCCGAGGCTGATGAATTTGATGTGGATGTAAAAGAAAGCGATTTGCGTAAAGATTATTTCTGTTCATCAGGTCCGGGCGGTCAATCGGTAAATACAACTTACAGTGCTGTGCGGCTTACTCACCTACCAACAGGTGTAGTAGTGCAATGCCAGGATGAAAAATCACAAACAAAAAATTATTCAAAGGCACTTGGGGTTTTACGCTCGCGGATTTACGAGGTAGAAAATCAGAAACGGTTAGATGAAATTTCAAAGAAGCGCAAGACCATGGTTTCAACAGGCGACCGCTCTGCAAAAATCCGCACCTATAATTATTCGCAAAGCCGTGTAACTGATCACCGTATAGGTTTATCAACTTTCAATCTTCCCGGTTTTATGGATGGCAACATACAGGAGTTTATTGATGCTTTGCAGCTTGCTGAAAATGCCGAGAAGATGAAAGAAGCAGTTGTTTAATTTGATGATGTGGTGATTTGATAATTTGATGATGAATAAACTTTAAACGCGAAACCTTAAACCCGAAACTTACATTGACTCGTTTAGAACTCTTTCAAAATATCCTTCAAAAAAAATCTTTTCTGTGCATTGGTTTAGATACTGATTTGCAAAAGATTCCAAAGCATTTGCTATCAAGCGATGATGCAATTTTTGAATTCAACAAACAGATCATTGATGCAACTCAAGATTTATGTGTTGCATACAAACCCAATCTTGCTTTTTATGAATGTCTTGGAACTCAAGGCTGGCAAGCTTTAGAGAAGACCATAAATTACATCAACGAAAAATATCCTGACCAGTTCACTATTGCTGATGCAAAGCGTGGCGACATTGGCAACACATCAAAAATGTATGCTCAAGCATTTTTTGAAAAATTAAATTTCGATTCTATAACAGTCGCGCCATACATGGGTGAAGATTCAGTAACACCATTTCTTGAATACAAAAACAAGTGGGTGATTTTACTTGCATTAACGAGTAATAAAGGAGCGGAGGATTTTCAGAAGTTAGAGGTCGGGAGTGGAAGCGGTAGTGGTAGCAGTAGCAATGAAACAGCAAACAAACAACAAACAACAAACTTTTTATTTGAAATCGTTTTGCAAAAATCACAACAGTGGAGCAATGCTGATAACATGATGTATGTTGTTGGAGCAACACAAGCATCAATGCTAAGTGATGTGAGAAAAATTGTTCCTGATCATTTTCTTTTGGTGCCTGGTGTTGGCGCGCAAGGTGGGAGTCTGCAGGATGTTGCCAAATATGGAATGAATAAACAATGTGGTTTGTTAGTCAACTCATCGCGCAATATTATTTATGCAGGCAATGATGAACACTTTGCAAAAGCTGCCCGTGCAGAGGCTTTGAAGATGCAACAGGAAATGGGAGAGTTATTAGCCCATTTGAGTTAAGTTATTTTGGTGGATTATTTTTCTTTGATTTGTAAAACAAATCAAAACCCAATCATTCAATGCAAGAAGCACTTCTTCACCACATCTGGAAATTCCGATTGTTTGATATGAATCAACTTTCAACTGTTGGCGGAGAGTCGGTTGAAATTACTCATCCCGGAAAACATAACACTGATTCAGGTCCGGATTTTTTTGATGCGAGAATTAAAATTGCTGATACACTTTGGGCAGGAAATGTTGAGCTGCACATCAAAACTTCCGACTGGCAAAAACACAATCACCAACATGATGTGGCTTATGATAATGTGATTCTTCATGTTGTTTTTGATGATGATGTGAAAGGCGGCAGTGGTAGTGGTGGTGGTAGCGGCAGTCCTGTGAACATTCCCATTCTCGAATTAAAATCCCGCATCAGCGAAAATCTTTTAAAAAGTTTCGATACGCTTATGCTCAATCAAAATAAAATTCCCTGTAGCGGTAGTATTTCAACTGTTGATGAGTTTACAATTTCAAATTGGTTGGATAGGTTGCTGATTGAACGATTAGAACATAAAACAAAATCAATTGAAGCCATGCTTCAACAAAATCAAAACAATTGGGAAGAAACTTTTTATGTACACCTTGCCCGCAACTTTGGTTTCAAAATAAACGCAGTGCCTTTTGAATTACTTGCACGTTCATTGCCGCTTCAGCATCTCGCAAAACATAAAAGTGAATTGTTTCAGATAGAAGCTTTATTATTTGGACAAGCAGGATTATTGCAAAGTGATTTTAATGATGAATATCCATCGCGTCTTCGTAAAGAATATGATTTTCTGAAAGCAAAATTCAGTTTGCAAAATATGGATGCGCATTTATGGAAGTTTATGCGTTTGCGTCCTGTAAATTTTCCGACCATTCGCATTGCACAATTTGCGCAACTGATTTACAACAGTTCGCATTTGTTTTCAAAGTTGCTTGAAATAAAAAATGCAAAACAGGCTCATGATTTATTTGATGTGGAAGTGAGTGACTATTGGAAAACGCATTTCATGTTCGATAAGGAAACAACCCCTGCCCCTAAAGATGTAAGTGGAGATAAGCATCTTGGTAAAACTTCTGTTGAAAATATTCTCATCAATACATTTGTTCCTTTCCTGTTTTATTATGGTAAACAAAAAGGCATTTTAAAAATTCAAAACCGTGCATTGGAATTTCTTGAAAATATAAATGCAGAAAAGAATAACATTACTGATAAATGGACATCATTAAAAGTGAAATGTGATAACGCTTATAAGTCGCAAGCCTTGATACAACTCTACAATTTTTACTGTTCAGAAAAAAAGTGCTTATCTTGTGCTGTCGGAAATAAAATTCTAAAACCAAAATAATACTGTTCCACGCGCCCTGAGCTTGTCGAAGGGGGAATGAGGCAAAACAAAATCAATGATAGAGCACATCAAAACATACTTCGAACGCCAGGCTTTTGGCGTATGTGATTGGCTTGGTGATAAAATGCGCATCAAGTCAGCCGACATTCGTTTGTTTTTTATCTACGCTTCATTTCTTACAGTTGGCTCTCCCATTATCATCTACCTGATTTTTGCTTTCTGGTTGCGGCTCAAAAAAATGGTAAACCGCCAACGTAATTCTGTTTGGGATTTGTAAACACCTTATTCGTCATTGCGAGGAACGAAGCAATCTTTTCTTAGTTTCCGTTTTAACATTGTTTATTTGCATTTTCTCAAAAACAAGACGTATTCAATGCGTCTCTACAAATTCAAAATATGCAAACAATTCTCGTTACAGGCACCAACGGTTTATTAGGTCAGAAAATTCTTTATCAGTTAAAAGCCTTACCCAATGTGCGTTTGATAGCTACTTCAAAAGGGGCCAATCGCACCAATGACAAAAGTGGTTATATGTATCTTGATTTGGATATTACCAACGATAAACAACTCACAGAAGTTTTTGAAACCTATAAACCCGATACATTAATCAACACAGCAGCATTTACAAATGTGGATGCCTGTGAGTTAAACAAAGAAGCATGCTGGAAATTAAATGTTGATGCTGTTGCATCAATGATTGAATTATCAAAAAAGTATAATACACATTTCATTCATCTATCAACTGATTTTGTTTTTGATGGAACTGCCGGGCCTTACAGCGAAGAAGATAAACCAAATCCATTAAGTCATTACGGAACTTCAAAATATGAATCAGAAAAATTGCTGATGCAGAGTGATTTGCAATGGGCAATAATCCGAACCATAATTATTTATGGAGTTGTAGATGATAACCAAAGAAGCAATATTGTGCTTTGGACAAAAAATTCTTTAGAGCAACAAAAAGACATTAATGTAATCAATGACCAATATCGCTCGCCAACTCTTGCCGAAGACATTGCCGATGCCTGTGTGCAATGTGCGTTGCGAAAAGCAACAGGTATCTATCACGTAAGCGGAAAAGAGCAAATGAGTATTTGGGAAAGTGTAATTATTGTTGCCGATTACTTTCATCTTGATAAAAAATATCTGCACCCTATTACCACAGCATCGTTAAAACAACCCGCTGCGCGTCCTTTGGTTACAGGATTTAAGATTGATAAAGCAATTCGAGAATTGAATTACAATCCACATACTTTTTTAGAAGGATTGAAGGTTGTGGAGGCGCAGTTGAAAGAGAAATCGTTATAAATCATTTAAAATTTGGATACGAACCTTTAATAGTTACTTTTGCGCGCTCAAAAATATATTGCGGGATGGAGCAGTGGTAGCTCGTTGGGCTCATAACCCAAAGGTCGTCAGTTCGAGTCTGGCTCCCGCTACCAAAATAAAAAGCCTTTGCTTTAGCAAGGGCTTTTTTGCGTTTAGCATTTAGTTGAATAGGATTATGTACACGGTTTACGTATTATATTCTAAAAATCACAACAAGCATTATACTGGTTATAGTTCAGATTTTCAAAAACGATTTATTTCACACAATGAATTTGGTACAAAAGATTGGACAACAAAATATAGACCTTGGAAAATAATTTTTACAAAAGAATTTGAAAGTAAAGCAGATGCAATGAAATATGAGAAGTGGTTGAAAAGTGGTGTTGGCAGGGAATTCATTAAAAAGCTTGAACATTGAAATTATAAACTTCTTACTTAATCTGTTACCTTGCAGTGGGAGCTCGTTGGGCTCATATCCGCCTGAAGGCGGACGTCAGTTCCAGTCTGGCTCCCGCTACCAAAATAAAAGGTCACAGCAATGTGACCTTTTTTACTTTTACAGAGAATTTCTCAAAACCAAATGATGAATCACAAAGCAGGCTTCGTAAATATTATCGGCAAACCCAATGTAGGCAAGAGCACATTAATGAATGCACTCATTGGTCAAAAACTTTCAGTAGTTAATCCGAAAGCGCAAACTACCCGGCATCGCATTAAAGGAATTATTAATGGCGAAGATTACCAGATTGTTTTTTCTGATACGCCCGGTATTATGAAACCTGCTTATAAGCTTCACGAAAAAATGCTTGATGCTGTTCAGGCAACCTTTGCCGATGCTGATGTAATGATTTATGTAGCCGAGATTGGCGAAAAAGATATTGAAGAAGATTTAAAAGAAAAGTTTACGCATCTCAACATTCCATTGTTTTTGGTTTTGAATAAAATGGATAAAGTTGACCAATACGGTTTGGAAAATGCAATCGAACATTGGAAAACAGTTTTCAAATGGACAGAAATAATTCCTGTTTCAGCATTGCATAAATTCAACACAGGTTTTATCATTGATAAAATTTTAAACTACTTACCTGAATCAGAAGCATATTTTGAAAAAGATATTTTAACCGACCGCAACGAGCGATTTTTTGTAACAGAAATTATCCGCGAAAAAATTCTCACACTTTATCAAAAAGAAATTCCTTACAGCACCGAAGTGGTGATTGATTATTTTAAAGATGAACCCACCATCAGTAAAATTGGCGCCACCATTTTCGTAACCCGCGAATCGCAGAAAGCAATTCTACTTGGTCACCAGGGCGCAGCCATAAAGCGCCTCGGCACGCATGCCCGTAAACGCATGGAAGAATTTTTAGGACGAAGAGTTTATCTCGACTTAACAATAAAAGTTAACGATAACTGGCGCGATGATGATAATGCGTTGAAGAGGTTTGGGTATGAGTGATTTTTTTGATTACACAGATTAAGAAAAATGATTGTACCGATTTATTTGACTAAAATAAAATCAATTAAATCAAATGTATCGGTGTAATCACCTGAAAATCGGAGTAATCGGTGTTACTATTTCACCATCTCATCAATAGTCCCCTGCGTAACAGAATGATAACCTGCGCGCGCTTTTGCATAAATGTGTTTTGCAAATTCTTTTCCATCTGGAGTTTTTACCAACTCAGCAAAAAGTGGCTTTACAAATTTTCTGCGGCCTACATGCGTTAAGAAATTTTCTATTGCAGGGTAAGCCGTTTTGTAATTACTGCGAATGGCTTTCGTGTACCACTCGCATTGAATTTCTGTATTGCCCGATTGCGTAAAATGAAATGTATTATCTAATTTTTTCATCTTATCAAGTGAGGTGCTATCATTTATACCGCGAATAAATTGGAGCCAATGATGTGTTGTCCAACCTTTGGTGACAAGGCTTGCAGCAGGTGTTCCGTTTTTGAAAGCAGTAATTGCATCATCAGCTTTTTTTAATTCTGTAGAAGTTATCAGTACGCAGTTAGCAGGAATTCCAGGTTGATAAACCCAGGCATCCACATCAATTCTACTTGCTAAAACAGTATCACCTTTTATTAATTCAGTATTGAGATATTCCAAAAATGTTTTCGTATCCATGCTGTGAAACTGGTACGTTGCAAAATATTTTTTCAGGAATGCATCAAACTTTTCGCGACCTACTTCATGTTCAATTGTTGTTAAAAAGAAACGTCCCTTTTCATAAGCAATATCATTCATGCCATCATCAGGGTCACGGTCTTTTAAATCGAGATAGAGTTTTGTGTCGTTCGGATTTTCTTTGTTCAGCTCATCAACTGTTTGCAACAAATCAGTGTAACTTAAAACAGTGAGCATGTCAGCATAATCCTTTCCATATAGCTTCTCCATTATACGTGTTTCAAAATAAACCGTGAAACCTTCATTGAGCCAGAAGTCATCCCACGTTGCATTGGTAACTAAGTTACCGCTCCAGCTATGCGCCAGCTCATGGGCAACAAGCGCCACCAATGAACGGTCGCCAGCAATAATAGTTGGTGTTGCGAAAGTCAATCGCGGGTTTTCCATTCCGCCAAAAGGAAAGCTTGGTGGAAGTACCAATAAATCATAACGTCCCCATGCATATTTGCCGTACAAATCTTCTGCAGCCGAAATCATCTTTGGCATGTCTTCAAATTCGTAAACACATTTTGCCAACATGGAAGGTTCGGCATACACACCTGAAATGGGGCTGTAAGAATGAAACTGTAAATCGCCAACAGCCAGCGCCATCAAATAGGATGAAACAGGTTGCGGCATATTGAAATGATAAATGCCATCGGGATGAATCACCGTATCATTCTCTGCACTCATTAACGCCATCAACTGTTTGGGGCAAGTAACAGTTGCCTTATAGGTAAATTTAATTCCGGGTGAATCCTGGCAGGGAATCCATGTGCGCGCAAGTATCGCTTGTGACTGAGTAAAGAGAAAAGGTTGTTTGCCTCCCGCAGTCTGCGCTGGCAACAACCATTGCAGCGCTCCCGCTTCTGGGGAAGTGGTGTAATAAACTGTGACTTTTTTAGTAGTTGGTTTTATGACAATGTTTAATGGTCTTCCGAGAAAAGGTTTTTCATCACCGATTAAAAAATCAGTTTCGGTTTCATCAATCAACACCTTTGAAACATTTAAATCTTTAGTGTCAAAAATAATTTCTGTGGCTTCAGTTTTATTTTCAATGTCCCATGTGGCTGAACCCGATAAAACTTTTTTATCGAAATCAACATTCAGATTCAAATCTAAATGTGTTACCACTGCATCGTTGGGTTGAGAGAAAGAGTGAACGTCTTGTATCATACTTTGTTTGGAGTTTTGGTCCCGATAGCTATCGGGATGTTTGTTGTTGCACGCTATGAGAAATACAACTGCAACGAAGATTAATTTTTTCAATGCTTAATTTTGTTTGAAGTGCCGAATGTATTTAAAAGGTTAACACAGATTACAATGATTTCAATTTGATTACACCGATTTTCTTTTGCGTAAAACTTAGGGTCATGGTGAGCGGAGTCGAACCATCCATGGTAAGCCTTTCGCGCGCACTTCGACTTCGTTCAGTGTGCTCCATTGTTTTGAAAACGGAAATCTCTTATCATAAAAATCATTTACTTTCACTTTCAAATCAAAATTATTTAATGAGCAACATAATCACTTTTCAAACATTTGATAATCCAATAAGTGCAAATATTATAAAAGCACGACTGGAAGAAAATGGCGTCCATTGTTTTTTATCAGATGAAAATATGGTAACGCTTTATCCAATTTATAATCTTGCGGTTGGAGGCATCCGCTTAAATATTTTTGAGGAGGATTTAGAGGAAGCAAATTTAATTTTGAATGAAAAAGAAAATCTGCCAACTGCAATTGAGGAATCAGAAGGTTCAGTTATTTGTCCCAAATGTGGTTCCACAAATGTAAAGTATGGCGCAGCTACAAAGGAAAAGTTTAGCATACTTACTTTATTTATTTCTATTGTCCTTTTGGTCTATCCATTTAAAATCCAAAAAATTTATCATTGTTTTAATTGTGGAAATGAATTTGATTAAGCGATTCGTTTCCAAAAAATAAAATACATTTGCCATCAGTTAAAGGGGTGCTCTGAAAAACGGGCTGAGATAATACCCTGAGACCTGAACAAGCTAATACTTGCGTAGGGATTAACGTAAATAATTTTCAGATTTCGCTTCCGCACCTTTTTAACTATAACTAAAACAAATGCGGACAATGAAAAATAGTTTTTGGTTTTTGGTTTTTGGTTTTTGGTTTTGTGCGGCTGTGCCCTTTAGGGTCAGGGTGCGCGAAGGCGTATGGAATTTATTAGTACCGTCATTGCGAGGAACGAAGCAATCTGTTTCAAGTTTAGTAAGAACCATTGACATAATCGGTTGGCGAGGACGCCAACCGTGGATAGTAAGTGTACGGTGGAGTTCGGCTGTGTCCGCCTTTAGGCGGATTAGGGTGAGCGAAGGATGCAACGCCTTTCTCCTTAGTTCAATGTTCTTACTTCTAACATCAATTGCCTCAGCACAATTCTCAATAAATGGAACTGTCCACGATGCATCATTAAATAAACCCTTACCAAATGCAAATGTGATAATTGAAAATTCCTTCACTTCAACTGTCACCAATAGCGAAGGAAAATTTGAATTGAAAAATCTAAAACAAGTAAATTATCAAATCAGAATTTCATATCTCGGTTATGATTCGTACCAACAAAAAATTTCGTTGAATGAAAATGTAACCCTTACAATTTTGCTTTCGCGGAAAGCAATTTTGCAGGACGAAGTTGCAGTTAGTGCAACTAAAGCGGATGCAAATTCAGCAATGACTTTTACTGAATTGAATAAAGATGAAATCAAGAAAAATAATTTCGGCCAGGATATTCCTTACCTCCTGCAATTGCAACCTTCAACCGTTGCAACCTCAGATGCCGGCACGGGCGTGGGTTATACAGGTTTGCGCATCCGCGGAAGTGATGCTTCACGAATCAATGTTACGGTAAATGGAATTCCTTTGAATGATGCAGAAAGTCAACAATTGTATTGGGTGGATATGCCCGACCTGGCTTCTTCAACCGATAATATACAAGTACAACGCGGTGTAGGAACTTCAACAAATGGTGCAGGAGCGTTTGGCGGAAGCATAAATATCACAACTGATAAAACAAGTGTGGAACCCTTCGGTGAAGTAAATTTGAGTGGCGGTTCGTTCAACACTTTTAAAAGAAATTTTATTGCAGGAACGGGACTTATCAAAAACAAATTTGCATTCGAAGGTCGCTTGTCACAAATAACTTCTAACGGATACGTTGACCGTGCAACTGCTGATATGAGTTCTTACTTTTTAACCGGAACTTATTTCGGCAGGAAAAACTTTCTCCGTTTTAATTTGATTTCAGGAAAAGAAAAAACATACCAGGCGTGGAACGGTGTTCCGGAAAGTCGTATTAATAATGATTCAGCAGGGATGATGGCATTTATTGATCGCAATTATCTGGATGAGGAAGATGCGGCAAATCTTCTAAATTCAGGTCGCATCTACAATTCTTTCACTTACGATAACCAAACTGATAACTACGAGCAAAAACATTATCAGTTATTTTATTCGCAACAAATAAATAATAATGTGGATGCAAATATTGCACTGCACTTAACACATGGGGAAGGTTATTATGAGGAGTATAAAAAAGGTGCAGATTACAACGATTATAATATGATTACTCCGATTATTAATTCGGATACAATTTTCTCAACTGATTTAATTAGAAGAAAATGGCTGAACAATGATTTTTACGGGACAACATTTTCATTGAATTATGATACACGAAAAAAATTGCGTGCAACTTTTGGCGGTGCATGGAATCAGTATGACGGTGCGCATTACGGGCAAGTGATTTGGGCGCAATATGCTGGCGATAATAAAATCAATCATGAATATTATAATGATGATGCCTTGAAATCTGATTTCAATATTTATGCGAAAGCGACTTACAACTTTACTGATAAATGGATTGCATTTGCTGATGTGCAGTACCGTAATGTGAATTATAAATTCCAGGGATTTGATGCAGACTTAAAAAGTGTTCCTGAGCGCGATGTGCTGATTTTTTTTAATCCTAAAGCTGGAATTACTTTCAAACCTGATAACAAACAAACAGGATATATTTCTTTCAGCGTTGGTAATCACGAACCATCGCGCGATGATTATGTAAACTCGTCAATAACCTCACGACCAAAAGCAGAAACGCTTTATGATTTGGAAAGTGGTTATCGCTACAGTGACAAAAATTTTACTACAGGCTTCAATTATTATCTTATGATGTATAAAAATCAATTGGTGCTCACCGGAAAAATTAATGATGTAGGCGAATACACTCGAACCAATATTGACAATAGTTTCCGCGAAGGAGTTGAGATTGATGCAGCATATCATTTATTGAATTATCTTCAACTAAAAGCCAATGCAACATTCAGCCACGCCAAGATTAAATTATTTAATGAGTATGTGGATGATTATGACAATGGCGGTCAACAAGTAATTGAACATAAAGATGCAGACATTGCTTTCTCACCAAACTTAATTGCAAATGGAATTGTTTCCTATCAACCGATAAAAAATCTTTCAGCCGATTTTATTTTTCAGCATGTGGATAATCAATATCTTGATAACACTTCAAACAATTCAAGAATTCTAAAAGCGTATTCAACTTGCGGGTTGCATTTTAGTTATGCAATAAATAAAAGTGATGAAAACAAAAAGCCTTTGATTGAATTTGGTTTGCAGGTGAATAACCTATTGAATGAAAAATATGAATCGAACGGTTATACGTATTCATATTATTATGGTGGTGAAACAACAACAGAGAATTTTTATTTCCCACAGGCGGGGACAAATTTTTTAGGAAGTTTGAGGGTTAGGTTTTAAACTTACTTAAAACTGCCATGTAGAAAGAAACGAAACACCTACCTCCGAATAAGCATTTGCTTTGAATGCAGAAAGTTCCTTCGCTTTGCTCAGGATGGCAATTCTCAAAGTAAATGTCCCGAGTTGTTTTCATTCACATAACAATGTGTATATGTTCATTCACAATTGCCCGTAACACTTAAAAATTCCACCTACTTTTTCGCCATAATATTATTGCACCGAAATGGCTTTAAGCAGAATATGGTCTTACTTGATTTTACTTTCTATTGTTGTTGCCTGCTACCAATATTTTAAAGGCGATAAAAATATTTTCAATGATATTGTTATTGAAAGAAAACTGAAGGAGAACGAAACATTTCCTGTTGTAAATTATTCTGTTTTGGGCGAAACCTTACAGGTTTTTGAAACCTGCAAGGTTCTAAATTGCGACAAACTGAAGAAGGCAAATTGGATAGAAGAAAAAAATCCATTCAACAGCCAATATCTTATCACCCCGAATAAGGATGTTGATGCTGTAAGAAAACAGTTGGAAAACAAAATCATTGCATTAAAATTTATTAATCTTCAACAACTTTCTACTGCTGATTCTTCAAATATTTCTTCAGCCTTTAATTTGAATGAAAGTGAGCAACAGCTTTTTGATACTTCAAAAACACAGCGTAATTTTAAATCAGATGCATCCGTATTTTCAAATTCAGTTATTGTAACGAATGAAAGTAATACAGATTCATTGCGAAATATTTTTCTTTCAAAATTGAGCAGGCAAAAAATTATTAATGGCGATGATGTTCCACTTTATCTCCCAAAAAATATTGATGGAATTTTTGAAACTGCAAAATTTGCTATCACAGTTGTAATTGGCCTGATCGGAATTCTCGCCTTGTTTATGGGACTGTTGAACATTGCTGAGCAGGCAGGCGGAATAAATTTGATCAGTCGTTGGATCAGTCCATTTCTTCACAGGCTTTTCCCGAGCATTCCTGCAGGCCATGCATCTTATGGACACATGGTGATGAATTTTAGTGCTAACATTCTTGGTCTTGATAATGCAGCAACACCATTTGGTTTAAAGGCAATGCAAAGTTTGCAGGAAATAAATCCTGATAAGGATAGAGCAAGTGATGCACAAGTAATGTTTCTTGCACTTCATGCTTCTGGCTTAACTTTAATTCCTGTTTCGATAATTGCAGTGCGTGCAGCTAACGGCTCACATAATCCTAACGAAGTTTTTATTCCGCTTATACTTTCAACTTTTGTTTGCACGTTCACGGCATTGCTGCTTACTTCTTTGAAACAACGCATTAATATGTTTCAACCGAAACTATTTATTCCGATAATTTCTATTGTAACTGTACTAGGATTTTTTGTCTGGTTTTTAAAATCATTACCTCCTTATGGATTAGACCAATTCAGCGATGCATTCAGCAATGGTGCAATATTGCTGGTGTTCCTGGCAATCATACTTGGAGGGTTGTATAAACGCATCAATCTTTTCGATGCATTTGTTGAAGGGGCTAAGGGAGGATTTGATACTGCTGTGCGTATCATTCCTTACATGGTAGGAATGTTGGTTGCTGTTTGCATGTTGCGCACCAGCGGAGCATTTGAATTAATAATTACTCCGATAAAAAATTTAATTGCAGCCAGCGGAATGGATACGCAATGGGCCGAAGGTTTACCCGTGGCGTTACTGCGACCGTTCAGTGCAGGAGGTGCGCGAGGATTTATGATTGATGCTATGCGAACCTTTGGTGCCGATTCTTTTGTTGGAAAATTAGTTTCTGTTTTACAAGGTTCATCAGAAACAACTTTTTATGTAGTGGCTTTATATTATGGTTCGGTTTCAATAAAAGATACACGCTATTCAATTCCATTTATGCTGCTTGCTGATTTGGCTGGAATTATTTTCTCAATTGGGATTTGTTATTATTTGTTTGCGTGATGTTCTGCTAATCAATGATTGGGAAATCGGCAAAGTCACCAATGTACTTAGAAAAATTTATTCCTGAACACTCCACTTTATTTTCAGAATAAGAAAAATAAAGATTCAAAGCTCCATTACTTTCTGAACCGATTTTTTCATTTTCAAAGTGACCTAAAAGATAGTCTTGCCTGATTATTACGGGTTGAGTCCATGTGCCCTGATGCCTTACAATAAAAACATAGTGAACCGGAAAGTTGGCAGGAATATTTCGAAGTTGAGTTATTGGAACAATGAATTGGGCGCTAAAACTATTTTGTCTTAAAGTGGAATTTGAAGTTTTAACCTGAACCCTTCTTAAAGTTCCAATGTCATCTTGCACAACAAAAATATCATCACCAATATCAACTTCTGGAATGGCTACGTTCCAGCCTCGAGTTAAAAATTCAGACATCACAGTTAGATGACCCGCTTTACCTAAATAAAGATGATAATTCTTTTTCAAGGATTTACTTTATGAAGAACATTTCCCGTTTGCGTATCAACAAAAAGAATTTCATCAACCTTCCTTTTTAATTCCGATTGGCTATTGATGCCTAATAAAGCGGGAAAGATGGAGTGTTCAAGATTGCTGTAATATTTTTCAAATTCGCTATTGGTATCGTAAGCAACAAAAATTCCATTAGCAGGATTTGAATTAGGAAATAAAGTCCTTATCATTTTTCTTATGGATGGTGTTAAACTAAAAGAATAGCCGTCCATTTGTTTGTAAACATTTATTTTGATTGCTTCCATTTTTCGGATTTTTCTTATGCGAAGATACTTTTTTCAATCGCTATTTGCTATTATTTATTTGCTTAAAACTTGTTGGCGCAAGCGCATGAAGGAGAAAAATAAACTTTGCAATTGGGCAAAAGTTTTTTCACGTAGCGCTGATCTTCTTCGCTAAACAAAATACCGCGCAATTCTAAAACGCGCAAATTGTGCAGATTTTTAATTTCATCGGGAATGGTATCCAATTCATTGTCCCACATTTCAAAAATTTCGAGATTAGAAAGGTTGCCAATTTCGAAGGGAATAGCTTCAATTAAGTTTCTGTTGAAATTGATGTGAACTAAATTTATAAGTGAACCTATTTCAGGTGGAATTCTTTTTAAATTATTGCTTGCTGCATTAAAATTCTGGAGGTTTTTTAATTGACCGATTTGTGGAGGAATTTCTTTAAGTGAATTTTTACTAAGATTTAAGACCTGCAAATTCTTAAACTGAAAAACTTGTGGCGGCACTTCTTTTAATTTCTTTTTACTGAGATTAAGTTTAAAAACAGAATCGGGTTTAAGCAATGCATCCTGCAAAGAGAAAAAAGTTTTTTGTTGAGCGAGCGCTGCACTGTCAAGCAGTTGGCAATTGGCAGTTGGCAATTGGCAAAGAAGGAAACAAAACAAAAACAATATTTTTTTCATGAACACTTTAACGATGCAAAATTAGAAATAGTACGAGGCTTACTTGTAAACAGGTTTGCACAAAGACTATTATTATTTAGTTAAAAATTCTGATACATTTTCTAAAAACCATTGTGGTGCATCAGCATGCACCCAATGGCCTGCATTTGGCGCAGTGATTAATTTTGAATTAGGAAAGAGATTTTTTATTTCAATTAAATCCTCATCCAAAATATATTTTGATTTTTCGCCACGGATAAACAATGTTGGCTTTTCGAATTTATTATCACTCACGGTTTGCTTGCCAACTTCATCAATATTTTTTTCAATTGCATCAAGATTAAATCGCCATGCTAATTGGGTATCTGTTTTCCAGAATAAATTTTTCAATAGAAATTGTTTTGTTCCGAAATCCGAAATCTTTTCACTCAATATTTTTTCTGCACCGCTTCTTGAATTAATCAAATCCAAATTAACCGAGTGCAAGGCTGCTATAATTTCGTCATGATGAACGGGATAATATTTTGGCGCAATATCAACCACAATCAATTTTGAAACTAAACTCGCATTATTCAATGCAACAGTCATTGCAGTTTTACCACCAAGTGAATGACCAAGCAGATTCACATTTTTAAGCTGTTCATCATTTATCAGTTCAACTACATCATCCGACAAAAATTGAAAATTAAAATTCTCATCGTGTGGAGAATGACCGTGATTGCGTAAATCAACAAGATATGCAGCATAACCTTGCTCTGATATTTTTTTTCCGAACGTCATCCAGTTGTCTAACTGGCCAAATAATCCATGCAATATTAGCAGTGGTTTTCCTTCACCGATTTTTTTAAAGTTAAGTTTCAAAATAATGTTAGTGATTAAATTTATTTTCGCCCTCAAAGCAACAATAAAACATAAGAACTATGAAAGAAGTTATTATAAGACCAGGAACTAAACACGATACACAACAGGTTTTTAATTTGATTTATGAATTAGCAGTTTTTGAGAAAGCACCCGAACAGGTTACCAACACTGTTGAACAAATGCTCATTGATGGCTATGGGGATGAGCCTTGTTACAAGGTAATAGTTGCAGAAGTTGAAAATAAAATTGTGGGTATTGCACTTACGTTTATTAAATATTCAACATGGAAAGGCAAAGGAGTTTTTTTAGAAGATTTGATTGTAACGGAAAATATGCGCGGACACAAAATCGGCAAACTTTTATTTGAAGAAGTAATTAGTTATTCAAAATCAATTAATGCAAAACAATTGCATTGGCAGGTACTTGATTGGAATACTCCTGCAATAGATTTCTATAAAAAGTATAATGCAGAGATAAGTGGAGAGTGGTTGAATTGTAAGATGTATTTTTGAATAAGGGACGAGGTAACTAGGTGACGAGGTGACGAAGGCAATAAATTAAATCGCACGTACAACTGCAAAAGTTATGTCCAAATACTGAAGGAATTAAGAATTAAGAACATTAGAACAACTGAATTTAGAAGTGTTAAATGTTGCACTTCGATATTCTTAATTCGTTTGTTCGTTATTCGAAATTCAAAACGACTATCAATTTTAAAAATAAATTTTTTTTACCAAGACCCACCTGCACCGCCACCACCAAAACTTCCGCCTCCGAAACCTCCAAAACCACCACCGCCACCGCCTCCAAAACTACTTCCACCGCCTCCAAAAAAACCACCTCCTCCACGGTTTCCGCGATTGAGTGCTGCATTGATTATGCTCCACGCAACCCAAAACGGAACATTGTTTAATCGGGCATAACTGCTTGCCTTCCTTGCTTTGCTGATTATAATTATTACGAAAAATAATCCTCCGAATAGAATTAATTGCCATGGAAAACCGCGTTTTTGTTTTTCATCACTATCATCGCTTGCATATTCTCCTGCGGCAGCAGCTATCATGGCATCTATACCTGCTTTTGTACCTCCATAATAATCGCCTGTTTTGAAATACGGAATCATTTCCCTGCGCAGTATGGTTCCTAACTTGCCATCATTCAATGCGCCTTCCATTCCATAACCTGTGGCTATATATGCCTTGCGGTCTTCTTTGGCAATTAAAATAAGTATGCCGTTATTTTTTCCCTTCTGCCCGATGCCCCATTTGTTACCTAACTTTATAGTGTAATCATCTACCGGATATCCGTCTAAAGAAGTAACCGTAACAATTGCAATCTGCGTTGATGTGCTGTCGTTATACGCCCGAAGTTGTTGCTCCAACAAACCAGCTTCTTCGCTGCTGTAAATTTTTGCGAAGTCATTTACAAGTCTTGGTTGATTTGGTTTTTCAGGAAACTCTTGTGAAAAGAGGGAATAAGGAAATAGGGAAATAAGGAAATACGTGAGAATGGAAAATCGAAACCAATTTAAATTTCTCTTCACAGCCTTTGACAAACTTTTCATACCCTGATTTCTTTCTTATTACTTATTTCCAAAAACAATATCATTACTCAATTCATTACTGTCATTTGACTGGCGGGGAAAGTGAACAGCCAATGCTGCACCTGCTTTTTTAATTCCCGCAGTTAATCCTTCCACCAATTGATTGTTTTTAAAATGCGAAAGCATTAATTCTTTGGTCTCATTCCAGAAATCATCTTTCACTTTTTCGTGAATGCCTTTATCGCCAATTATTGCAAACTTGTGGTCTTTTACCGAAAGGTAAACGAGGACGCCATTTCGCAAATCAGTTTTATCCATTTTCAACTCTGCAAAAATCTTTACCGCTTTTTTAATCGGGTCAGCATCTTTACAATGGTCATCAATAAATAAGCGCAACTCACCTGATGTCATCAATTCAGCTTCGTCAATCGAAGCCTTGATAGCATCTTGTTGTGCTTGAGTAAAAATATCGGGAGCAGCCAATTTTATTTAGAACTTTACAGTAGGTGCTTTTTCTGAACCTGGGGTAGCTTCAAAATATCCTTTCGGATGAAAGTTAAACATTCCTGCCAAAAGATTTTTCGGAAAACTTTGTATGTAAACATTATAGGCTCTTGCTTTCTCATTAAAGTTATCGCGGGCTACCGCAATTCTGTTTTCGGTGCCTGCTAACTCATCCTGCAACTTTAAAAAACTTTCGTTTGCTTTTAAGTCAGGGTATCGTTCAACAGTAACTAATAACCGGCTTAACGAACCGCTCAATTGTTCCTGGGCTTTTTGATATTGCGCAATTTTTTCAGGTGTCAGATCATTGGCATCTACCTTAATTTGTGTGGCTTGCGAGCGTGCTTCTATCACGGCAGTCAAAGTTGATTTTTCAAAATCGGCATAACCTTTCACGGTGTTTACTAAATTGCCGATAAGGTCAGACCTGCGTTGATATTGCGTTTCAACCTTAGCCCATTCTGATTTTACATCTTCATTGTATTGAACCATGTTATTGTAAGAACCGGCAAAGAAGCGGTAAATGATGAATATCAATACAACGATAACACCAATAATAATCCAGGATTTTTTCATAGTTTATTTTTAATTTTTTTAAAGAGACGGTGCGAATTTATGAATATTGTTAACTACGCATTGAGATATTTAATTAATCAGATTGTTACAATTAATTTTGCAACGCTCACTTCTTTGCACATCCCGCTAAAATTATTTCCTTTGCGCTCCTTTTTAAAAAAGCGCTATGGCAGAAAATTACAGAGAAGTAAAAATATTTTCAGGAAGCGGCTCGGTTTATATGGCAAAGTATATTGCCGAGGCATACGGTCAGCCGCTTGGCGATGTAACTGTGCAGCGTTTCAGTGATGGTGAGTTTTCGCCATTTTTTGGAGAATCGGTTAGAGGTTGCGATGTGTTTATTATTCAATCAACATTTTCTCCAACAGATAATCTTATGGAATTGTTAATGCTGATTGATGCAGCCAAGCGCGCATCGGCACATTACATTACTGCTGTGATTCCTTATTTCGGTTTTGCGCGCAGCGACCGTAAAGACAAGC